>NZ_CBFHNB010000064.1:0-12428 GCF_965657105.1 Puniceispirillum sp. (SeqCode) | reverse complement strand
CAAACTATCATTAGATATATTGACCAAAACAAGGATATCATGATCATGCTTACACTTTATTATTCAAAGATGTCCTGTGCCTATGCCCCGCATATATTGCTGTATGATGCCGGTGCAGAATTTACCGCCACATCTGTTGATTTTGAAACAGATGAACAAAATACTCCAGCCTTTTTGGCGGTCAACCCCAAGGGACGCGTCCCCGCATTGGTTACCCCACAAGGGATACTGACCGAAAATCCAGCAATTCTGCTATATATCGCCCAGTCACATCCAGACAAGCAGTTGGCCCCAACCGATCCGTTTCTGCTGGCCCAGGCGCAGGCGTTTAATATGTTTATCGCCTCGACGGTGCATGTTGCCCATGCCCACCGCCATCGCGGCTATCGCTGGGCAGATGATGAAGCGGCGCAAGCCAGCATGCGCGCAAAAGTCACTGAAAATATGACCCGTTACGCCCAGATGATCGAGGATCACTATTTCATTGGCCCCTATGTTCTGGGCGATCGCTATTCGCTATGTGACCCGTATCTGGCGCTTATCATTCGCTGGTTTGGCGGTGATGGTGTAGAGCTGGATCACTTTCCAAAACTGAAACAGCATGACGCATTGATGCGCGCGCGGCCATCGGTACAGGCGGTCATGCCGTTTTACACATAAACCGCTAGCACATGAGCTAAAATATAGCCGATATGCGTCGTTCATGTTTCTGTTATGCGGATCAACTCTATGAACATACGGGACAATATGGGGCGGCCTAATAACCGCCGCTATGCACAGCAACCCGATGAAGACGAAACCGAAGATGAAATCGAGCTGGCTATCGACCGGACGACGCCCCCGATCGATCTATTGCGTCCGCATCCCACCTGTTCAACCGAAGAATGGCTGGCCAAACGAAACTAGACATGGCCGTTAAGCACAGTCCCGTAACGGCTGACTGGGATCCGCTGGTTAGGCTGGTCTATGATTCGACTTTTGATTGCTGACCAAAAAAGGATGCCTCTTTCGGATATTCGGGCATCTCCATCTCGAATGCGGTACTACGCACGCGCCCTGTATAGTGTCCCCGCACAATCTCGCCATCATATTTATGTGGGATCGGGTTTCGATCAAGGGCAATGGCATCTTCGGCTACGTAAGTCACAATATATAGACAGCGCGGGGCATCGGTCATATTTGGCAGCGAGCCATGCAAAAGCCGCGAATGCATCAGACAGGCATCGCCAGCTTTGCCTGTGCATTTGAGCGCATTTGCCCGCACATCAGCCTCAATATCGGCATCAACCGCACCGGTAAATACACCATTCTGCCATAGTGAGTGAAGTGAACCTTTATGACTGCCAGGCACCACTTCAAGCGGACCATTTTCCAAGGTTACATCATCCAGAAAAAACAGCACTGTCATCACATCATCATTTGAATGCGGTTCAAAGGGAAAGTCCTGATGATATTTCACCGCGGTGCCTGAACCGGGTAGTTTCAGATTAATCTTGGTGGCATGAAGCTTTATATTTGGCGAATAAATATACGCTGTCAGATCAAGCGCCGCGTTATTGCGCATCACATCAAGATAGATATCAGACACTTCGATAGGCGCCGAAATTCGGCGCAATGCGGGTGTGTCATGGCTATGGCTTGACGGTTCGACATCAAAACGTGGGCGCCCATCAGCGATCTGTCCATAGGCTTTTTCATGATTGCGCGATTCATCGACCCATAAACGCAATTGTGCATTCATATCCTGCACCTGTTGTGCGGTCAGCGCATCTTTCATCATAACAAAACCGTCACGTTCAAAATGTTGCTTATATATATCAAAAATATGACCTGTCATCACGCGCCCTCCACATCTATATAATTAATTATTATCCCATAATATGCCCATATCAAAGTCATAGCTTACAGAAAAATCACCTGTGATATGGCATTAGGTTTCGGCGCGTGTTGTCCAATAGTCAGTGCCGTAATCATGTAGAATTTCGGTGCCTGCCTTTATGTCACAAAGCGCCGAAAAGCGGACAAAGCGATTATCATCGTCATCTATCTGCCATTCCGCGTTAGCAGGATTGCCATGATTATAAACCATCCCGCATCCCATGACGCATAGATAGTCATTTGGGTCATCCGGACTGGTAAATAGATAATCATTCAAGCGGTTTGTGCTTTGCAGATCATCATCGTCAATCACCAGATAAAAGCATCGTTCGATCGTGCTGCCAGCAGCGATATCCTCTACAGCAAAAACGCCAAGCCCATGGAGTGGTGAGTCTTTAATGGTAATTTTCATAGATATCCTCGCGACTAGGTGACCTTTTGTGTAACGATCACCCAGCCAGGTCAAGAGTGTGAAGGGGATAAGATAAAAAAACCCCTGGTCTGCATAACAGCCAGGGGAAGTTAACGGAGATTCGGCAAGGGGCGCATGGAAACTGGAGAGTAACCGGATGGAGGGAGGAGCGCCCCTTGCAAGACTGTTATGCGCGAAATTAGCGCGCAACAGAAGTGCTAGTTACACTATATGGTGATGCAATAATTGCATCACCATAACAGATAGCCGAATACGCATTCTATGGCTAAAGTGGGTGTATATCATATCCAGCGATCGGGAAATGCACCGCCACCGGACCTGTTTCAGGCGCATCATGATCAATCGATACCCGTGTGGCATCAAGATAGCGCAAGGTGCCTGTCACTTGTGGATCTGCATTTGTGCCATGCGGCTGAATGGCCACGCTATGACCTTCTTTCATACCTGCGGTAAAGGGAACAGACACCCCTGTTGGCGAGGTTGGGTAAGCGGCCTTGGCGATCGCCAGCGCCTCTTCGCCAGAAAGATCGCTACTGCTACCTTCGCCAATATCAGCAAGCGCGGCTTCGAGTTTACAGACCTGTTCAAAGGGGCCAAGGAATCCTGGCCCACCTTCCCAGCGCCCGCGCAAAAACCATGCAATGTAACCAATGGCCGCATCTGCATAGCATGGCGTATTTCCATTCAGAAACACACCATCACTGGCAACAAGTTGAAATTCAGCCCAGGCCAGCCCTGCCTGCAGCCTTAGCAAGACACCAGGGACATCTGCCCGCAGGGATTCAGGAGTCCAGTCTTTTTCAAAATACAGCGCACCACGATCAGCGATAAATTCGGCAGGTGCTGTATCCAATGCATTGGCAATAACCACCCGCACTGCCAAATCAAATAATGTGTTTTCAGCCCATGATGCCATCATCATCGAACGCCCCGTAACCCCATCGGGAAATAGGCTGTTGGGACAACCATATTCTTCAAGTGCCCGGATTATATTCTGGCTGTCACAATAGATATCCGCGCCAATCTGCAAAATCGGCGTCCGGCGATAGCCAGCGGTAAGCGGCATCAGCAAAGGCTTTGGCGGGAGTCGAGGAATTTCAACACTTTGCCATGTTGCCCCCGCAATGCCTAATGCCATGCGCGTCTTATGCGCAACAGGTGATTGCGGGTAATGATGAAGGATCAACGACATGACAGGCTCCAAGCTTTATGAATATTTACGTTCTCATTGTAGAACGTGCATCTATCGAGAGGAAAGATAAAACCCTGCCCATATGCGCCGATCAGGTGATAAAAATGTTATCTAATTCGGCAAAAGCTTTTCAATAGCCTGCCGGATTTTCCGGGCATCCGGCGCAGTTGTCGAGGCAAACCAAGTGACAAAATTGCCTTCTTGATCGATCAGATGTTTGTAAAAGTTCCAGCGTGGCATCGCCAAACGTCCGCCAGCTTCACGCACCCATTGATAATAGGGGTGCATATCCGATCCGGTGACCGCAACCTTTTCAGTCATTGGAAAATCAATACCGTAATTGATCGTGCAGAATTGCTTGATCTGGATATTGGCACCTGGCTCCTGGCCACCAAAATCATTACTTGGCACACCAATCACGACAAGACCGCGAGCGCGATAATTATCCCACATGGCTTGCAAGGCTTCATATTGCGGCGTGAAACCACATTGCGACGCTGTGTTGACAAGCAAAATCACCTTGCCGCGAAATTCGGCAAGGTCAAGCGTGCCTCCTTCGATATTTTCAAACGAAATATCATGGGCGTTCTTGGCATATGCTGGCATCACAGGCTCCGTTACAAATGTTACAAATAGCAGAATAATAGCCCAGATAGATACCGATTTGGATGGTGTTGCAAAGGCTATATGTGATGCAGGTTTAATCATTCTGATCTCGCAACATTAAATTCATTAACGCTTATATAATGATGATCTTGACTGCCACAAGGTGACCATTTGGCAAAAGTAAATTGAAGGATCAGAGATGGATGATATATCACTCGAGGAATTATGGGCAAGCTTTACCAATGATGTCGTGACCATCAGCGATGCGGGATTTAAACTAGCCGTCACTACAAGTCAGGATATCAGCCATTTTCTGGCTGACAAACTGTCTATGATAATGGATATGTCAAAATCGTTTCTGGGGAGCTGAACCTGCGACCAATAGTCTTAGGCAGACGGAATCATGTGGTTGGTGACAAGCCTGAATTTACACGCTAGGGTGTTTAACAACAGTAACAACATGAAAAGGAGGTGATCTAATGTCTAGTGATATTCGGAATCTATCAAATAACTTGGTTGGGTATTCTGGATGTGAGAGCAGCCTCTCGCGTCGCGGTTAACTTAACAACTTGAATACAGGTTATTTCGATAGCCAATCACGTAAAGGGGGATTTTATCCCCCTTTATTTTGTCCAGATTTATTTTGTCCAGATTTATTTATTTGCGGCGTTATAGGCGTTAATCGCCCGCATCAGGTCGTCGCGTTCCTTGCAGTTAAACGAACATTGCTGTTTTAGCTTGGCAAGATTTACCTTGGCTTTGTCAGGTTGTTTTAAGGTCAAGAAAAGCTCGCCTTGATATTCCAGCGCACCTTTATGTTCAGGGTCAATCGCCAGCGCCTTGTCATAGGCAGTCATTGATTCGTCATAGCGGCCACTTTTACGCAAAGCAAAGCCCGTGTAGTTCCACGCATCAGCGTTTTTCGGATTCTGCATTGTTTCAAGTGCAAGCGGCACCAAAGCCGCTTCGAACAGATCACGATTTATAAGCTTTATCGCTTCACGTAATTCCTTGCTATTATTGGTATCTGCAGTGCTATAGCCACTCGAGTCTGACGATTCTGAGTCACTGCCTGCCGCAAAGCTCATTGTGCTTGCAGATGTTATCAGAATAGCCAATGCACCCGCCATAAAGACCCGCATAAGCATGGTTTGAAAAATCTGCCCTTCGTTATTTGTCTTAATATTCATAGCCACCTCACCTATTGTTAAGCTTCGGTTTTACCGCCAGCCGCAATCCAGTCACCAATTCCGCCAACATTCGCAACATTTTCATAGCCCATGTCTTTTAATGTTTTGCCCGCCAGCGCGGCCTGGCCACCGGCAGCACAAATCAGGATGATGTCGGCATCCTTGGTTAGAGCTGGATTATGGTGCGGGGTCGAATCATCAGCAGCAAATTCGATAAAACCACGGTCAATCCGGAGAGCACCCGCGATCGTGCCGCTGTCATCAATCGCCGTGCTAGCCCGCACATCAATAAACAAGCTATTGCCCGCTTTATGTTTGGCGATGGCGTCTTCTGGCGTGATTTTTGCAACAACAGCGTTGGCTTCGGCAAGATAATCCTGTGCACGTTTCATTTTAAACCCCTTGATCAAGATGGCTGATGCGCCACACATATGCTATGTGGAATTTGCTACATATATATGAAGTGGGAAGAGTGTCCACACATTCAAGGGTCATGGCAATTTTGTCACGGCCGCCTAGCTGTTAGGCTTGCCGTGCAAATGTAGGTGTTGATAGCGGGGCGCCTTGATTATTATTGAGCGCGGCGGCCATGATCTCAATATGTTCAGGTGAAATACCACAACAGCCGCCAATAATATCGGCACCCGCCGCGGCCCATTGCACCGCATATTTGGCATAATTTTGCGGCGTGATATCATGACGAATTTGATGCAAGGTTGAATTTGCATGTTCGTAATCATCATCCATCAACGGAAAGGCATTGGCATAGACGCCAATCTGCAAGCCCATCCCTGATGGTCGCGATGGCTGTCGGGCTCGAAATTCTGACACGCATGTGATAGCATCATGCATGACTTCGGGCTGGGAGCAGTTAAATAACAAGCCATCAAGCCGCATCGGCGCAATAACGTCAAGCAATGCAGAAAGCGGCTCACCCGATCGCAAGCGCGGGGCACCCGGCACCGGTTTAACATCTTCCAATGTAACAGAAAGCCAGAGGTCGGCAGCACAATCGACAAAGGATTCAAGGAATATCTTGGCTTCGATAACCGATCCCAATGTTTCGGCCAGAAAAATATCAGCGCTTGGCGCCAGATAACGCTGGAATAGCTGCATCATCTGTTGTCCCGCTTGGGGATCGAATTTATCAGGTTCGTATGAGCCAAACATTGGTGGGATGCTGGCCGCCACCTTGACCTGATGATCTGCCGCTTCAGCCGCCGCCTGCGCCAATGTGCCAGACAAGGTCAGCAGTTGCGGGGCCAACTCATCAAAACGATCCTGACCAATGTGAAATGGCACAATGGCATAAGAATTCGTCGTGATAACATGTGCACCGGCGGCAATGAATGAATCATGCACATCCCGGACATATTGCGGCGCTTCCATTAGCGCTAGCGCAGACCATTCGGGTTGCCTGAAAGGCGCACCTATAGCGGCTAGCTGACGGCCTAAGCCACCATCTAGTATAATCATAATAATTCTCCCCCACTTATAACATTAGTTATGTGCAGGTGGTTTTGTCCAGATGTTTGATGATAAATATGATGATTAATTTTGTTATGCTGAACGCGTAATCAGTGACAACATCATGGCAAAGGGAAACAGATGCATGACAAAGGGCTCGCCGAACGTCTGAGAAAGCTAGTCGATGATATGTTCGATTTGGCGTCGATGCCGCAAACGACCTGACGAATGACCCACATATCCGCCCGTTTGACCCGACAGGCCGACCTATGAAAGGCTGGATGATAATCACACATGATGGCATTGCCGAGGATAAAGATTTACAGGGTTATGTTAATCTGGCGGTATTCTTTAGCGGTGGCTTGCAACCCAAGTTCAAAGCCAAGAAACCGCACAAACGCAGAAGCCACACCCAGAAGCCTTACAAATAACAAAGACCACTATTAGCCCAGATCAAACCCGCACATGGTCGCAATCGAACGCACCACCGATGAATGACGTGCCGCAAATGGCAGGATGGCAACCGCAACCAGCACCAAAACAGCACTCATGATCCACAAGCTTCGGTCGGGGTTTTGGTTTATGTCATCAAACTGATTTTTATCAGTCTGGTTTTCATCAGACATGACACAGCTCATTCAAGGTCATAAATATAAGGTGATAAGCGCGTGCCTTCATCAGATGCGCATTACGAATTCAAGCCCACTCTGGCTACCAACATAGAGTCCTGCTTTTTGCTTATGCAAGGACACCAGCAAATTACCGCCACCCTGGCTTAGCGCCACATCAACCCGGCTTCCCTGAATACGAACGATTGTACCAGCCGCATCCTGACCCGTTTCAGTGCAGGACAGCGTTACTTTCTGATCAAGTGCAAGCATGGTTCCTATCACCTATCTATAGCATTTTATAATCAGTATATAGCACAGCACCTAATTCAGGTCGATGGCGTGCGCTTTCAAATCTTCTAATGTGCAAATCGCCAATGTCACCTGATTGGTCGCCGCAAGCCGGACTTTTGGTGCACAGCCTGCCGCGCGTGCCTGTTCCCAGCGGGCGGCACACAAACACCATTGGTCGCCAGCCTTCAACCCGGGAAAGCCATAATCAGGCATCGGCGTCGATAAATCATTACCGGCTTGTTTGCTATAGGCCAAAAAGGCATCAGTCATCACCGCGCAAACCGTATGCAAACCCTGATCGGATGGACCTGTATTACAGCAGCCATCGCGGAAAAATCCAGTAACCGGATCATGAGAACAGCTGGCAAGGATGCCACCTAACACATTTATCTGGCCATTAGGGCGTCCCTGACCACCATCCATCACGTCACCTCACTTGCTTCGAGAATAGCCACTTCGCTTTCAATTCTGGTTTCAAGGGTGGACATGAATTGTTTGCGGGTCAAGCCTGGCGTAATGGGCTCGAGAAAGCGGACTTGAACCCGTCCGGGGAATTTCAACCAGCTGTTGCGCGGCCAGACACGGCCTGAATCAAGCGCAACCGGAATCACGGTGAAGCCGGTTGTATCATAAAGCGTAAACACACCAATCTGATAATCATGCGGGGTGCGCGGCATAACCCGCGTGCCTTGGGGAAAAATCAGAATTGAGCGCGGGTTTTCACGGATCTGCAATGCCGCCGCGCGTAATTCGCGTAACGCTTTCATGCCGCCCGCACGATTCACCGCAATACAACCTGCGCGCAAAAAGAAAAAGCCGATAAAAGGCAGAAACAGTAATTCACGTTTCATCACCGTAATCGGCGCTTTTAAGGCGGCATAGAGAACGATGGTTTCCCATGCCGATTGGTGTTTTGCGGCATAGATAACGGTTTCATCATGATGCATATCACCGATGATGTCATGATCGATTCCGCAGATGTAAAGCAGTTTTGATGTTGCCCATCCCCAGAACCTGGCCACCCACCATATAACTTGCCGTGGCAGCAACAAAAGCGGCATAAACAGCACGACAATCAACGTTGTCATCAGATAAAACAGGCTGTTAAACAAAAATGATCTGAGATAAACCATAGCGCCAAGCTAGTTATATTCGACATCAACATCAATGCCCAAAATCAATATCTAAAAAACCAATGTCAGAGCAGGTATTTCAAACTAATGGCCCGAAGCAATAATGAATGGCACATGCGCGCCGAAATGGCACTGGCGGCTGCGGTAAAAACCCGAACGTTGATTACCTATGCTGAACTTGCCGATGCCGCGGCTATACCTGCCCCACACCGGATCAATAAATTGTCCGTCTGGCTTGAGGCCACAATGGACAGTGACTACGCGCAATCTTTGCCTCTGCGTGCAGCATGGGTCATTTCACGCGCTCGTGGTGGCCTGCCTGCCCCTGGCTTTTTTATTAAATGTAGTGAGCTTGGGCTATATGACGGGGCACCTGATGGGGCTATCGCCACTGCCTTTCATCTCAATCTGCTGGGCTAGTCCCAACCTCGATCGTGATGTGAAACACGCCTGCGATCGTTTCACTGCCAATCAGCCGATGCCCGCTGGTTTCGCAAAAATGGTCAAAATCCAGTGGCGCCGCCGGATCATCGGCAGTCACCGCAAGCACTGTACCCGCGGCCATCATACCGACCTGACGCCGTGCCTTGAGCACCGGAAGCGGGCATTTCAGTCCGGTCAAATCAAGGCTGATATCAGCGGTTTGACGCGGGGATGCGGGATCAACAGGATTGGTCATAAACAAAAACTTTCCAGAATCGATAATAATAAGGGCATATAGTAATCCACATCTCGATCAAGGCGAAAGCTTAATTGACATTATCTATAGGTGAATTGATGCCAATTCCCTTGCCAATCACATACCAGACCAGCTAGATAATCTGCATGAGCATCTGGGGTATCATAATCGGCGGTACAGCCGGATTTGCTATGGGCGGTCCGATTGGCGCATTGCTAGGAGCAGCAGCCGGTCATGCTGTTGAAAAACGGCTGACCCCGCAAACCGATAGTGATGCAACACGGCAGGTCGCCTTTACTGTTGCTGTGATTGCCTTATCAGCAAAAATGGCCAAAGCCGATGGCATTGTTACCCGCGATGAAATTGGCGCGTTTCGCAACCGCGTTCATATTCCCGCGGCAGAAGTCAAGCAAGTTGGCAAATTCTGGGATCTGGCGCGCAAAACGCCTGATGGGTTTCAAGATTATGCGCAACAGGTGGCGCGTTTGTTCGCCCCGCGCACAGCAGTGCTTGAACAATTACTGGATCTGCTGTTTCACATTGCTAAATCAGACGGCGCAATTACTCAGCCAGAACAGGATTATCTAGCCGAAGTGGCACATATTTTCGGCTTTAGCGCAGATGAGTTTGCCCGCTTTGCCAGCATTCACCAAGGCGACGGCCCATCGGCTTATGAAGTGCTGGACGTTACCAAAGACATATCCGACGATGATCTCAAAGCCCAATGGAAAGCGCTGGTAAGGTCGCATCATCCCGATAAATTGATGGCCGATGGCATGCCCGAAGAATTTATCAACGCCGCCAATGAACGCCTGGCCGCGATCAATGCTGCCTATGATGCCATTTGCCGCCAGCGCGGAATAAGCTAGATGTTACCACCACTTCTGACGCTAGCTAATGCAGGTATAAACCTGGGTGACCGCTGGCTTTTACGTGGGGCTGATCTGTCGCTTCATGCGGGTGACCGGCTGGCACTGGTCGGACGCAATGGCGCTGGTAAATCCAGTCTGATGAAGCTGATGTCAGGGGCTGGCGAAATGGACGAAGGCAGTCTGTGGACCGCGCCCGGTGCCGAAATAGCCTATCTGCCGCAAGCCCCGCATATCCCGCCGGGCATGAGCCTGATTTCGGTGGTGACCGCAGGTATGGAAACAGCCAGCGGTGACAGACAGGCACATAAGGCCGAAGCGATTCTGATGCGTATGGGGCTAGATGGCAACCGCATGACCGACGGCTTGTCTGGCGGCGAAGCGCGCCGCGTTTCACTGGCGCGGGCGCTTTATACCGAGCCTGATATTCTGCTGCTGGATGAGCCGACAAACCATATGGATTTACCAACCATCGAATGGATGGAAGGTATGTTGCGCCAGCATAAGGGCGCCTTGCTGGTGGTCAGCCATGACCGCGCCTTTCTGCGCAATCTGGGTACCGGCATCGTCTGGGTGCATGAGGGTAAGCTGCGCCGCCGTGATGGGCATTTTTCCGAATTTGACGAATGGTCGGAAGGCATTCTGGCCGATGAAGCGGTGACCTTGCACAAAATGGATCGCCGCATTGCCAGCGAAACCAAATGGTCACGCGAAGGCATTTCCGCGCGCCGCAAACGCAATCAGGGGCGGCTTCGCGAACTGTATAGCCTGCGCACCGAACGTGCTAAGGCCGGCGGCATCACCGCACGAAGTGTCAAAATGGAAACTGGCCCTGCCGAAGGTGGCGGGCAACTGGTGCTAGAAGCGATTGATATAACCGCCAGCGTGCCAGCCCCCGATAGCGCCAGCACAGCATCCGACCAGACACTGGACGAGAATGGACGCCGCATTTTGATGCGTCATTTCAATCTTTTGATCCGACGAAGTGACCGCATCGGTATCGTTGGCCCCAACGGGATTGGCAAATCGACGTTGGTGCGTATTCTGCTGGGCATTGGCACGCCGGATAGTGGCCGCGTGCGCGAGGGGTTTGGCCTCAATCATGCCTATTTCGACCAACGCCGCGAAGCGCTTGATCGGGACGCCTCGCCTTGGACAGTGCTAAGCGAAGGCGGCAGTGACATGATCGAGGTCGCCGGTCAGCAAAAACATATCACCAGCTATCTGCGCGATTTCATGTTCGAAGATGTCAAAATGACCCAGCGCGTGGCGACTTTGTCAGGTGGTGAACAGAACCGGCTGTTGCTGGCCAAGCTATTTGCCAGCCCGCATAATTTTCTGGTGCTTGACGAGCCGACCAATGATCTGGATCTGGAAACGCTGGAACTGCTGCAAGAAGTGATCGCTGATTATGACGGCACCGTTTTGATCGTCAGCCATGATCGTGATTTTCTGGATCGGACGGTGACCGGCCTGCTGGCCTTTGAAGGCGATGGTAAGATTGTCGCACATGCTGGCGGCTATTCGGATTATCTGGAACGCCGTAATCGTGCGCAAGAGCGTGCCCAAGATCGCGCCCAAGAGCGTAGCGGCACGCGCGGCGATAAAGGCGCGGCAAAATCTAAAGCGGGCAACGATAAAGCAGGTAGGGGCAAAGCCGCCAGCGCATCAGCGCGAGGTTCAGATAATGGCCGCGCCCCGCGCCTGAGCTTTAAGGATAAGCACGCGCTGGATACACTGCCTGGCGAGATTGAGGTGCTGGACGCCGAGATCGCAAAGCTGGAAAGCGTGCTTGGTGATCCGGCGCTATTCGCCAAAGACCCCGATAGATTCAATAAAACCGCCGATTCAATCGCTGATCTGCGCCGCGCCAAAGATGATAAGGAACTGGCCTGGCTGGCGGCGGCGGAAAAAGCCGAAGCATTGGACGGGGATTAGGAGATCACCCCTTAATCTGCTTGAAAACACCCCGCCATATTGACGGGAATGCTTTGGCATCGGTATAGTGTTCGCCTGTCAGATGGCTGGATGGCTGCTGCTCTTTTTTCGTAAAAGAGGAGAGGAAAGTCCGGGCTCCAC
>NZ_CBFHNB010000063.1:0-12679 GCF_965657105.1 Puniceispirillum sp. (SeqCode) | reverse complement strand
CCAGAAGTATTTCGTTCTGGGTTAAAGCTGAAAATGGGCAAGTACAAGAAAATGTTATTCTGAGATGGGGTGAAACAAGCGGTCGTCAATTTGCAATTTTGTTGCGGAACGGTGAGCTGTTTGTCGAATTGGAAGGTTCTCTTTTCGGGACCTATAGGGGCATTAATTTTTTAGATAATTCATGGCACCACGTTGTCATAACCTTTCCACATTCGACAACCAGTACGGTAATCAATGGGAGTATTCTCAAACAATATGTTGATGGTGTTCGACAAAGTGGAAATAGACGTGAAGATCCCATGATGTTATCCCCCAATTATTTGATGCGCACAACCGCGTCAAAATTGCTGGTTGGTGCCCGCGATAAAAATGGAACCCATTCTTTTAAAGGTAGCATATCAGACTTGCGGGTTTGGGGTGAAGAACTTGAAGCACAAGATATAACAAGGCTGTTTAATGACGATTCTAGTCTCAATACAGTAAAAACGACATCACAGATTTTGCATTGGCCGATGTTTGACTTAGGCTCAACACTACAGACGCAGATTTCAGATTTCAGTGGCCGCAACAATCATGGAATGTTGCGTAATTTCGATAACGGTGACCTAGTGTCATTTGGTAATAAAAAAAGTCAGACATCGCAGAAATTTTGCTTCTTTGACTCGAATTCAGATAATTTATATGAACTCTGGCAAGGTGTGGGTGCCACCCCACAAAACCCAACTGGCCAGAATGGGTGGGTGTTAAAAAGTAAAGATGTTTTTGTTCCAGGTAATGATGGATTTTTTAATAATGTTGGAACAAGTCCGGAAACCGTTACTGCAAATTTTGCCATAGGGGCAGCCGCTGGGTCGAATATCACCGTGGCGCAAAAGAATGTCACAAGTAGCTTTTCCAATAATATTATCGCGCCTGAACAGGCTTTATGCTCAATTACCCCTAGTGACGTTTTTGTGGCGCCTGGATGTAGTGTTAAGACAGCTTATGCGATCATTACTGAGGGGTTTGACCCAGAACATGATAAATTAACTATTACCGCACAATCGAAACAAACGACTTCAGTGTCCACTGCATATTCCAATATTAAAAATCTACCTGTATCGGTACAAGCTTATTGGAATCAGTTAGATGGTATTTTGGCCTTTTACACTAACAACGGTAAAAGTCTGCCAACACAGATATGGAATCGTGCAATGCGGTCTGTAAAGTTTGAATCTACGGCAACAAATTACAGCATAGAAAAGAAAATTGTTTTCAGCATGGGTGAGCCCGCTTTAGAGATCGATGGAAAATATCACTTTTATGATTTTGTTACTTTTAATGGGCAACCTTATAGTTTTAATACAGCTTTAGCCAGAGCGCATCAAATTGAACCAAAAATGTGTGGTCTTCAGCCTTATTTGATGACAATAACAAGCCCCGAAGAAAGCTATTTTATAGATCAAACGTTCTTAGGCAGACCCTATCATGGGTGGATTGGGGCAAGTGAAACCGAGCCAGGTAACTGGCGCTGGATCAATGGCCCTGACAATGGCACAAGGTTTTGGTCGGGCTATGGAGGAGGGATGCCCATAATAGATGATGGCACAGATAATGGTGTGGCAACCAATTTACTTATGTACAGAAATCCAGTGGATAATATACTGAGCGTTCGTGACAATGATCTGGCACCTTTATGGATAAAGAATACTGATACGCAAAAAATGCGATTTTCAAATTTTTCGCTTGGATCAACAGGAAAAAATGTAAGTGATTTCCAACCTAAGAGCAGCGTTTCTTATTCCACAAGCCCGGCCAAGCACCTGTTCATTAATCGTAGTTCAAGAGGTGCCGGGTTATGGCGTTCAGCGCCTATGAATGCAGCATATTGTCAATCACCAACACCCGATCATGAAAGAATTTGTGGGCATTATCGTGAGTGGGGCGGCATGGCGACTGACCCAAATGTTCAATCGGCGAGCAGTGCCACTATCGACATGGAAATTCATACCAAATATTGCAAGGTAACACCCTAATCTGATTTTTTTGAGATGTTTAGTTCACCAGCATTGAAGTTGTCTGACACAAGGCCTATAAGTTCATGACTAGTTTAATGTCTTGATGATGAGATGCCTGAAATGAATGACACGCAGTTTGCAAGTGCCCGTGAAATGATGGTTAATTGCCAAATTAGGCCAAACAAGGTTACCGATGAACGTGTGCTTGACGCTTTTTTGACGATACCCCGTGAAGCCTTTGTTGCAAAGCACCAGCGCTCAATTGCCTATATTGACGAAGATCTTATGCTGACAAATGGCAGATGTTTGATGGAACCAATGGTTCTTTCACGGTTGCTTCAGGCGCTTGAAGTTCGGAGCGATGATAATGTTCTGGTTGTTGGTGCTGGTTCGGGATATGGCACAGCTATCATGGCGCAAATAGCTGGTTCGGTTATTGCCATTGAAACACGTACGCAACTTGTAGATAAAGCCCAAGAAACGCTGGCTAATATTGGCATTGATAATGCTGCCTTTATTAAGTCGCGCCTCGCTGATGGATATGCTGATGAAGGTCCTTATGACCGTATCATTATTGAAGGGGCAGTTGAAACTGTACCTGACTCTTTGCTAACTCAGCTGACCCCAAAAGGGCGTTTGGTGGCGGTTAAACGTGGTAAAAATGAAGCGGTTGGTGTAGCGAGTCTATGGACGCGCGCCGGAGATTACTTTTCATGCACACCCCTTTTTAACGCACAGGTACCCAACCTAGACGAGTTCAATACAAAACCTGAATTTATCTTTTAATCTGATTATGATGCCTCAGCATTATGGAGTCTATGAATTTTATGACTTATGTTTCTCGCTCATTTGCTCATGCCGTTATGCTTTTTGCCACTGTTATGCTGGCATCCACAACCGCGCTGTCAGCTACGCTTAATGAGGCATTACGTGCAAGCCTTGCCAATAGCGCTGAACTGGCCGCCGCGCGGCAAAGCTGGGTATCGGCACGTGAACAAATTGGGGTATCGACATCGACAAGTGATCTAACAGGTACTGTTAAAATCATTGGTAACCAATCACATAGCGACTCCAGAACAACGAGTGGGTTTGAACAAACACAATATGCGTCTGCAGCCATTACCTTGAGTAAGAATCTCTATGATGGGGGGCAAACGGTCGAAAACTCAAAGTTAGCGCAATATAATCTTGATGCGGCATCCGCCAGCTACAGCAATTCCGAACAAGCTTTGATATTGAAAACAATCGAGGCATATCTTGATGTTGTAAAGGCACAACGCGAAGTGTCGTTACTTGCAGATAATCTGGGACGACTTGAGTCTCATGTTAAAGCTGCCGAAGCCCGGGTTAGAGCAGGGGCCGCAACTCCAACTCGTGTAGCTGAGTCAAAAGCACGCTATGCACGTGCACAGTCAGATGCCATCGCTTCTGCCGCAGATTTGCAAAATGCAGAGGATAATCTCCATTCACTGACGGGTATCGAATTGCGCGATCTGTCTCTGCCTGCGGCGTTGTCTTCACTGCCTGACACATTACTTGAAGCCGAGAACATCGCCCGCGCTGAACATCCAAATATCCGCAAAGCCATTGCGAATGAATTGAGCGCAAGTCAGCAATTTAATACATTGGCGGCGGCGGTTAAACCAACAGTGAGCTTTTCCTTGTCGGCCAGCTCAAAAGATAGGACCGGTACGGCAGGCGATTTAGATGATATGTCAGCCCAGATTGTATTTTCGTCTCCGTTCCTGACGACGAATGCAACACGGGCAAAGTCTCGCAGTGTGTCTGCAAGCCATGCGCAAAGTAAATTTGCTCGCGATGAAGCCATTCGTGCTGTAGATGTGGATTTGCGAAGTGCGTTTCGTAATATGAATACAACGAAAATACGCCTTGATGCTGTAACCAGTGAATTGGAAGCAACGCGGCTAGTTGCGCGCGGTATTGTCAGCGAAGTGACCTTTGGACAGAAAACAATCCTTGATCAGCTTGATGCCGAACAGGATGTAAATGCTGCTGAGTTACGACTTGTCAATGCAGAACATGATATTATCTTAGCGTCCTACAGATTTAAGGCGGCTATGGGTCAGTTATCTGCGGTTAATCTGGGGCTTGGTGATGTTTTGCCATCATTATCCGACTTGCCGTCACCTGATGACATGTTTAGCGGTATAATTCCTATCACAAATTAGGTATTCGGCGATAAATATGAAATGAGTGGGGCTTGCTTAGCCTGTATTCTCACATCAAAAAGATAGCAATTTTTTTGCGGCTCATTTAGAACACCGTATATATTTATTCATCTATTCTTTTCACAACTTACATATGTGTCATGACTGAACCCACACTTCCAAAAAATTATAATCCTCAAGCTATCGAAGAGCGCTGGTATGACATGTGGGATCAAAGCAATCATTTTGCCTGTGATCCGTCTTCATCTAGCACGCCATACACAATCATGATGCCGCCGCCTAATGTAACAGGAAGTTTACATATGGGGCATGCGCTGACATTTACGTTGCAAGATTTGCTGATTCGTTATCATCGTATGATTGGCCGCGATACATTATGGCAACCAGGTACAGATCATGCCGGTATTGCCACGCAGATGGTCGTAGAGCGCAAACTTGCTGACGAAAATGTTAACCGTCGTGATCTGGGACGTGATGCGTTCATTGATAAGGTTTGGGAGTGGAAAGCTGAATCCGGAGGGATGATCCAGAACCAGTTAAAGCGTCTTGGGGCATCCCCTGACTGGGCGCGTGAACGATTTACTATGGATGATGGTTTGTCGGAAGCTGTTATCAAAACCTTTGTCAGTCTTCATCGTGACGGCCTGATCTATCGTGATAAGCGGTTGGTCAATTGGGATCCAAAGCTGATGACGGCGATTTCGGATCTTGAAGTCGAACAGCGTGATGGCGAAAATCCGATGTGGCATCTTAGATACCGCATTGAAGATACCGAGGACGAGTATATCTCGATTGCCACAACACGTCCGGAAACCATGCTAGGTGACGGTGCTGTTGCTGTTCATCCAGATGATGAACGTTACAGGCATTTGGTTGGCAAAATGTGCATCCTGCCCTTATCCAATCGACCAATTCCTATCATCGCCGATGAATATCCAGATATGGAAAAAGGCTCTGGCGCGGTCAAAATAACACCAGCGCATGACTTTAATGACTTTGAAGTGGGACGGCGTCATGGTTTGCCACTGATAAATCTGATGACTGCCGAAGCCAAGATGGAAAATATTCCAGAAATTCCTGAAAAATATCATGGTTTAGACCGCTATGATGCGCGTAAACAGATACTCGCTGATCTGGATGCTGAAGGCATGGTTGTTGGCGTTGAAACTGTGGCTAATTCAGTACCTCATGGGGATAGGTCTGGCGTTGTTATAGAGCCGTGGTTGATGGATCAATGGTATGTAAATGCCGAAGAATTAGCTAAACCCGCGATCAAGGCTGTGGAAGAGGGGCGCACCAAATTTGTACCCGAACGCTGGGACAAAACCTATTTTGAATGGATGCGCAATATCCAGCCATGGTGTATTTCACGGCAATTATGGTGGGGTCATCGTATTCCAGCATGGTATGGACCAGACGGGCATCCATTTGTTGAGGAAAACGAAGCTGATGCTTATGCGTCTGCAAAAGCGTATTATGGCAAGGATGTCGAACTCAACCGTGACGAAGACGTTCTTGATACGTGGTTTTCCAGTGGATTATGGCCATTTTCGACACTTGGCTGGCCTGAAGATAATGATCTGGTAAAACGTTATTATCCAGGTGATGTTCTGGTTACCGGCTTTGATATTATCTTTTTTTGGGTTGCCCGCATGATGATGATGTCGATGCATTTCATGGATGGTGAAGTGCCCTTCCGTGAGGTCTATATCCACGCCCTTGTGCGCGATGAAAAAGGCCAGAAAATGTCAAAGTCAAAGGGTAACGTCATCGACCCTCTTGGCATTATCGATCAATATGGCGCAGATCCACTTCGCTTTACCTTGGCAGCAATGGCCGCGCAGGGGCGTGATATAAAGATGTCGATCCCACGTCTGGAAGGCTATCGCAACTTTGCCACCAAGATATGGAATGCCTGTCGTTTTCTTGAAATGAATGGCTGTATCATCGATAAATATATTAAAGTTGAAGATGCAAAACAATCTATAAATCTATGGATTATAAGCGAATTTAATAACACGATTGAAAAAACATCTAAAGCGATTGAGGCTTATCGCTTCAATGAAGCGGCGGATGCCCTGTATCAGTTCATGTGGCATTCATATTGCGATTGGTATGTTGAGCTGATCAAACCGATATTGATGAACAGTAATGATAACACTGACGAGGGTGATGATCAGGCTACCTTGGAAACCAAAGCCACTGCCAGCGCCATTCTGGCAGGGACATTACGTCTGTTGCATCCGTTTATGCCATATCTGACCGAAGAGCTGAATGAAAAAATCTTTAATAGCAAAGATATGCTGATTGGCGCTTCATGGCCGAAAGCTTTTGATATTGCCGCAGATGATGCCGTTAATGAAGTGCGCTTCATCACATCACTGATTAGTGAGATTCGGTATATACGCACCGAAATGAACGTACCGTTGTCAGCCAAACCAGCTTTGTTGATTAATGGTGCAACCGAGTTGCAATCGCGTGCCATTGTGAATCAACAAGCCGCGTTACTGCGGATTGCCCGGCTTGAAACAGTGAGAGAAACTACAGAATTCGGCAGTGGGTGTGCGCAAGGGCTTGTTGACGGGCTGGATATTGCGCTACCATTGGCAGATATTCTTGATCTGGATGCCGAAGCCGCGCGCCTAAATAAGGAAATAACCACTGTTAATGCCGAAATTGAAAAGATTGCCCGTAAACTCGACAATCCTGGCTTTATTGCCAAAGCCCCCGATGATGTGATTATCGAAAACAGACGCCGTTTAGAAGAAGAAAATGTAAAGCGTGATGGGTTACATGTAGCGCTTAGCCGGTTGGGTTAATCGGCAGTCAATAACAAGACCAAGGAGTGAGATAATGCCAGATAGTGTAAAGCCAATCGACAAGTCGAATTTGCCAAGTCGTCATGTATCGGTCGGCCCCGAAAAGGCACCACATCGTTCATATTATTACGCGATGGGCATGACCGAAGAAGAAATCGCACAACCTTTGGTTGGTGTGGTTTCGACATGGAATGAAGCAGCGCCTTGTAATATTGCGCTGGCACGCCAAGCCCAAGCGGCCAAACGCGGCGTTCGTGAACATGCGGGCACGCCCCGTGAATTCACCACAATCACTGTTACTGATGGCATTGCCATGGGTCACGCTGGCATGAAATCATCTCTGGTAAGCCGTGAGGTCATTGCCGATTCAATCGAACTGACAGTTCGCGGCCATTGCTATGACGCGATTGTTGGCCTTGCAGGATGTGATAAATCTTTGCCTGGCGTGATGATGGCCATGGCGCGTCTGAATGTGCCGTCGGTCTTCATGTATGGTGGCTCGATTTTACCTGGCCGTTTCAAGGATAGGGACGTTACCGTTCAGGATGTTTTTGAAGCGGTTGGCGCGCATGCGGCTGGCAATATGTCAGACGAAGACCTGCATGAGCTTGAATGTGTTGCCTGTCCAAGTGCCGGATCATGTGGTGGCCAGTTTACAGCGAACACAATGGCCTGTGTGTCCGAAGCCATTGGCCTTGCTATTCCGGGGTCAGCGGGTGCGCCTGCGCCTTATGAGTCACGTGATGAATACGCCTATCATTCAGGTCGTATTGTTATGGATCTTGTACGTGCCAATTTGCGGCCACGTGATATTTTGACGCGCAAGGCTTTTGAAAATGCGGCGACCGTGGTGGCGGCATCTGGCGGGTCAACAAATGCCGGTCTGCATCTGCCAGCTTTGGCATCCGAATGCGGCATTGAATTTGATTTGCATGATGTGGCTGAAATCTTCCGGCGCACGCCTTATATTGCTGATTTGAAGCCTGGCGGCAAATATGTGGCACGTGACATGTATGAAATCGGCGGCGTCCCTGTTTTGGTTAAGGCTTTGCTTGATGGTGGGTTTATTCATGGTGACTGCATGACGGTAACTGGAAAGACTATCGCCGAAAATATTGGCGATATGAAATTTCCGACGGATCAGGTGATTGTGCGTACAACCGATGCGCCATTATCACCAACAGGTGGCGTTGTTGGTTTGACTGGCAATCTTGCTCCTGAAGGGGCCTTGGTGAAAGTTGCCGGCATGTCAGTTTTGAAATTTACCGGCACCGCACGTTGTTTTGATTGTGAAGAAGACGCCTTTGCCGCGGTTGAACGCCGTGACTATAAGCCGGGTGATGTATTGGTGATCCGCTATGAAGGGCCAAAAGGGGGTCCGGGTATGCGTGAAATGCTGGCCACAACGGCTGCGCTTTATGGACAAGGTGCGGGTGATCAGGTGGCTTTGATCACTGATGGTCGGTTCTCGGGCGCGACTCGTGGTTTCTGTATTGGTCATGTTGGCCCCGAAGCCGCTGTTGGTGGCCCTATCGGCCTGTTGCAGGATGGTGACCAGATCACGATTGATGCCGAAGCTGGTACAATCGATGTTGATCTGAGCGACGAAGAGCTAGCCGCACGTAAAGCCAACTGGACGCCACGCAAGACAGATTATAACGCTGGTGCTATCTGGAAATACGCCCAGACTGTTGGTTCGGCTGAGAAAGGTGCGCTGACACATCCGGGGGCGCGGGCTGAAAGCCATGTCTATGCAGATATCTAGTGTTTGTCTTGATTACACCTAGAATTAAAGGCAGGGATTTCCCTGCCTTTTCCTATGCGTCATAAAATCAGCTTCCACATAAGATATTCAGTGTGATTATCGCTTCCGATGATATCAAATGACGATATGAGTGTTTAGGCACATATTTGAGACATGCGTGATAGGCAGTGTCAGTCACGTAATTGACACCAGATCGGTGTATGATCCGATGGCTTTTCAAGTCCACGGGGTGTCCGGTCAATGCCGACATCAGTCAGGCGATCACCAGCCTCTGGTGACAGCAAAAGATGATCGATCCGCAAACCATTATCACGTTGCCATGCACCCGCCTGATAATCCCAATAGGTATAATGCACGCCAGATGGATGTAATGCACGCAAAGCATCTATATGGCCAGCATGCTGGATTTTAAAGAAGGCAGCACGGCTATCATCATGTGTGAGAGCGTCACCAACCCAAGCTGCCGGATCATAACAATCAATATCCTGTGGGAGAACATTATAGTCACCTCCCAGAACGACCGGCATTTCGGTGGCCAGTAATTCAACCGCACGATCATAAAGCCGCGCCATCCAAGCTAATTTATAGTCAAATTTTGGACCAGGTGCCGGATTGCCATTGGGCAGATATATATTACCAACGCGAACACCGTTTATTGTGGCCTCAATATAGCGCGCCTGTTCGTCTGTATCATCGCCTGGCAAGCCATTCATCACATCGTCTATAGGGAACCGGCTGGCAATGGCAACGCCGTTATAGCTTTTCTGACCATGAACAGCGATATGCCAACCTAAATCGGTAAAAGCATCACGCGGAAAGTTTTCGTCCTGAGACTTGATTTCCTGCATCATTAAAATGTCAGTATTATCAGCCTGAAGCCAGTTCGTGATATGGTCAAGTCGAGCCTTGGCAGAATTGACGTTCCAGCTTGCGATGCGCATTGTCAGACCGAAAATGAAGTGCCGCAGCCGCAAGATGCGGTTGCATTGGGATTATTCACGGCAAAATACGATCCCATCAGATCCTGAACATAATCAAGTTCGGCATGATCAACCAGCTCAAGTGACATTTCATCAATTATAACGTCAACATTATGGCTGGTGAAAACACGATCTTCATCATCGCGGTTGGTGTCTATGCTGAACTGATATTGAAAACCTGAACAACCGCCACCCAAAACAGCAACGCGGAAAAAGCTACCATCAGGTTCGGCCGCAAGCATGGCGGTGATCCTGTCCGCCGCAGCCTCAGTCAGACTAAAAATACCAGCCATTGAGGAGGGGGTAAGGGTCTCACTATTTGCGGTTTTGCTTATAATTTCAGACATTTTTTCCGATACCGTGCTATATAGGGATGTTATGAATATGGGCGTTTATAGCGTTTAAATCAAGCCAACCCAACATTTGCGGTTTGAATTGTTTGGGCGTAAGGTGAATTCCTCATATTTAAACAAGCTGTCAGGTTATATCAGGTGACAAAGATGACTGAAGATCGCGCCCTGGCGTGTTATGCCTGTCACGCGCCGCAAAGTCGTGGCAGATTTGTAGATGAGGGTGACGCCGCATTATCTGATGACACAACTGCATGGGGCGCACGTACAGCCTATCAACGCGACCGCGACCGGATTTTACATTCAGGTGCCTTTCGTCGCCTGAAACACAAAACACAGGTTTTTGTCTATCATGAGGGCGATTATTTCCGCACCCGCCTGACACATTCGCTTGAGGTCGCGCAAATTGCCCGTTCAATGTCCCGAAGCCTTAGATTGAATGACGATCTGGCAGAAGCTGTCGCGCTGGCGCATGATTTAGGTCATACCCCTTTCGGCCATGCTGGCGAAGACGCACTTGATCGATTAATGCAGCCGTTTGGTGGTTTTGATCATAATGAACAAACCGTTCGTGTGCTGACCAGCCTTGAAAGACGTTATGCCGGTTTTAATGGATTAAACCTGACATGGGAAACCTTGGAAGGGGTTGTTAAGCATAATGGCCCACTGACAAAAAAAGATGACATTCCGGATAATTTCAAAGAACTTGATGCCAATATGTCGCTTGATTTGACCAGCTATCCGTCAGCCGAAGCCCAGCTTGCCAATCTATCAGATGACATCGCCTATCTATCACATGATTTTGATGATGCCTTGCGCGCTGATTTATTCCGACTTGATGCTATTCGAGATTTACCTCAGGTCGGTAAGGCCTTGAGAGATATCGATTCTAAACATGGTCAGCTTGATATGACACGCACTACGCATGAATTGATCCGACGACTGATATCTGTTTTTGTCGAAGACTTGCTGGCAACATCATCTGCCAATCTAGCCGCTATAGATGCCAGTCATTCAGACGATATCAGAACCGCTACATCTGCTGTTATTGCCTTTTCCGAACCAATGGCACGCGACCTTGAAATCTTACGTGACTTTCTGTTCACCAATATGTGGCGACATTTCAAGGTCAATCGCATGACCAGCAAAGCAAAACGGGTGGTGACAGATCTGTTTAATCTGTTTATGTCGGAGCCTAATACTTTGCCGAATGAATGGCAGGAAACCAATCAAGGGGTGTTAGCCAATCAGAAACCCGAGATTATTGCGCGCGTGATTGCCGATTACATTGCATCGATGACTGATCGTTATGCTATTTTAGAACATGAGCGCCTTTTCGATCTTGGTCCAATTCTGCGCTAGATTTTAATATCCAATCCCATACGAACATAAGTGAAGCCATATTAGATGAATATTTTTACCTATTTTGAGACCCAGTTTGCCGCGTTGATTTCACAATTAGGTGCGTCGGGACATATCACAAAAGAACTGGATATAAGCCGCGTCGTGTTCGAACTGCCTCGCGACCTTGATCATGGTGATCTTGCCACTAATGCCGCTATGGTTTTGGCTAAGCCTGCTGCAATGAAACCCCGTGACCTTGCTGTTATATTAACTGAAGAACTTAAGAAAATAGATGGTGTTGACACTGTTGAAATTGCTGGACCTGGTTTTATAAATTTACGAATTAAACCCCTGCTTTGGGCGCGAGAAATCAGTGATATTCTGACAGCTGGCTTTGATTATGGGCGCAGTAATGCTGGGCAGGGCGCCAATGTGAATATTGAATATGTATCAGCTAATCCAACTGGTCCTTTACATGCAGCTCATGCGCGAGGTGCCGTTATTGGCGATGCGCTTGCGGGGCTAATGGCGTTTAGCGGATGGCAGGTGACAAAGGAATATTACGTAAATGATGCCGGTGGACAAGTTGATATTCTGGCACGGTCTGTGTATCTGCGCTATTGCGAGGCTTTGGGTGATACCATAGAAATTGAAGCTGGTCTGTATCCAGGGGCATATCTAAAAGATGTAGGAACCAAACTTGCCACCAAATATGGTGATAAATTTCATAAGCGCCCTGAAACAGAATGGTTATCCACCTTTCGGCTTTTTTCGGTAAGTGAAATTATGGAAGGCATCAAAGACGATTTGCAGTCCCTTGGTATTCAGATGGATCGTTTTGCATCCGAACGTGAACTTGTTGAAAATGGTGCTGTGCAAAAGGCGATCGACAAATTAAAAGCCGACGGGCATGTTTATACGGGCGTGTTGCAACCACCAAAGGGCAAAGAACCAGAGGATTGGGAGCCACGTGAACAGCTTTTGTTCAGATCCAGTGAATTTGGTGATGACACTGATCGCCCATTACAGAAATCCGATGGAAGCTGGACGTATTTTGCTTCGGATGTGTCTTATCACTTTGATAAGCTAGAACGCACAAAGGGGCCGTTGATTGACATTTTGGGCGTTGACCATGGCGGATATGTAAAACGGATGACCGCAGCCGTCGAAGCTATGTCTGGGCAGAAAAACATGCTTGATATCAGGCTCTGTCAGTTGGTCAATCTGATGGAAAA
>NZ_CBFHNB010000062.1:0-12814 GCF_965657105.1 Puniceispirillum sp. (SeqCode) | reverse complement strand
AAAGGAATGCCCATAGCCGAATGACCGGTATTTCAACAAATCCCATTCGCGATACATTTCATTCAGCTCGGCGGCCACATCGGCACATTTCGCGCCGGGCTTTAACAATTCCATACCGCGTACGTGAACAGCACAGTTTTTCTGCCACAGATCATGATGCGCGTTCGATGCCGACCCGCAGAACAGGGTGCGTTCCAGCGCGGTATAATAGCCAAACATCATCGGAAAGGTGTTGAGCGATAATATATCGCCATCTTCGATCAGCTTGTTGGTGACCGGATTATGCGCGCCATCGGTATTAATGCCGGACTGGAACCAGGTCCATGTATCCATCAATTCGACAAAGGGAAAGGAATCAGCGATTGCCCGCACCATGGCATTTGACGAGGCAATAGCCACTTCATGCTCGGGAACGCCTGCCTTGACCGCTTCCATGACAGCTCGACCACCAACGCGGCATATTTCGGCACCTTTGCGGATCAGCACATGTTCTTCGGCGCTTTTGATGGTGCGTAGATCCATAGCGGCGGCGGCACAATCAACCAGCTCAACCCCCGGAAAATGTTCCTCAAGCAGGGTTTTCAGGTCCAGATTGACATGGTCAAATTCGATGCCAAGGCGCTTTACTCCTTTTAGGAGGTCTTTAAGAGCGGTGAAATAGCTGTCACGGCGCCAATCGGTGTAGGTCACATTATCGCCTGTCGAACGGCGCCATGGCTGGCCACCATCGATCGCGGCCGAAATTGTGGTGACGCCATCCTTGCTGAGAACCGCGCCATAGCGGCGGCCAAACTGGCAATATAGAAAGCCCGAAAAATAGCAGACATTATGATAGGATGTGAAAAGACAGGCATCAATATCCAGATTGCCCATTATGGCCATCATCGCATCACTACGACGATTCATTTCACCGGATGTGAAAGGCTGGAAGGTCTTTTCCCCATTATGCCAGCGGGTAACATGAAGCATCTGATCGTCGGCCATTTTACACTCCCGTAAACTATTTATAATCGTGCTTTATTTTTGGCATTAGAGAAAAATAAAGAGTCGGTCAATCGAATTTATTGCATTTAGATTCCGACTGCAAAACATGATGATGTAGTTTCTATTATGGGGGTGTTGTTTTTGCTGTGCCGTAAAGCGTGCATCGTTTTTGGCATTGCTGTTGGTCACATTAAGCACTGGATATTGGGGATGGATTGTTGAACTCTAAGACAATGTTATGCCACTCTAAAGAGCCAGAAAGTGATTGACATATGCCAGGCATGGAAAGCATTGTTAAACAAATTAATAAATAAAGATAAATTACCTTGGTAGTATTATAAAATGTCAGTTATGTCCGCACCGCAAAACGCTTTTGTGTCATTTCAGGGTGTTCAAAAAAGCTATGATGGTGTCTCGCTTGTGGTCAAGGATCTGAACCTTGATATTGCCGAGGGTGAATTCGTAACCATGCTTGGGCCATCAGGTTCGGGTAAAACAACCTGTCTGATGATGCTTGCCGGTTTTGAAACCGCAACGCATGGTGACATCAAGCTTAATAATGTGGCGATCAACAACATCCCTCCGCATAAACGCGGTATCGGCATGGTATTTCAAAATTACGCGCTGTTTCCGCATATGACGGTGGCTGAAAATCTGGCCTTTCCGCTTAAAGTCCGCAAGCTCAGTTCGTCTGATGTAGAAGACAAAGTTCGTAACGTTCTGGATATGGTGCAGATGCGGCAGTTTGCTGATCGTAAACCAGCCCAGCTTTCGGGTGGTCAGCAACAGCGTATCGCGCTAGCACGGGCACTGGTTTTCAACCCTAGTCTTGTTTTGATGGATGAGCCGCTTGGCGCGCTTGATAAACAACTTCGTGAGCATATGCAGTATGAGATTAAGCATATACATGAAAATTTAGGCGTGACGGTTGTTTATGTAACGCATGACCAATCCGAGGCTTTGACCATGTCGAACCGGATTGCGGTGTTCGATGATGGCATCATCCAGCAACTTGACGATCCGGTGACACTGTATGAAAAGCCGGAAAACGCATTCGTGGCTCAGTTTATTGGCGAAAATAACCAGCTTCCAGGTGTTGTGGATAATGTAAGCGGTAATGTTGCCAGCGTTAAGCTTGATACAGGTGATATGGTTAAGGCGCTGGCCGTGAATATTGACGGTGCGGGCACGAAAACAATGCTGTCTATCCGTCCAGAGAGGTGCGTGTTGACTGACAAAAAATCAAAGTCGATGAGCGCGCTAGGTGCCAAAGTGCTGGAACTCATCTATTTAGGCGATCATATCCGGTGCCGCATGATGGTGACTGGCAATGATCAATTTATCGTAAAGGTGCCAAATACGGCGGGGTCTCTAGGGCTCGAAATTGGTGCTGAATTATTTGTCTCGTGGAATACGGATGATTGCCGAGCGCTGGATTACAGGACAACAGTTTGACTATGACAATGGTCATGAATTGACGGTCCTTATAAAGTGTAAGGTAAAACACCCTGGATCGTTATGTGCGTAGAACCCCATAAGGGGTAACAATAAGGGAGAAAATAATATGTCTAAACTTACCAATAAAATTGTCGCTATCGCGGCAATGTCGGCCTTTACAGCAAGTAGCGCTGTAGCGAGTGATCTGACAGTCGTGTCGTGGGGTGGTGCTTACACCAAATCACAGGTCGAAGCCTATCATAAGCCGTGGATGGCGAAGACAGGCAAAACCATTGTGTCGGAAGATTATGGTGGGGGCATTGCCGAAATCAAAGCACAGGTTGAGTCAGGTAACGTAACATGGGATATTGTTGACGTTGAATTGTCCGACGCGATCCGCGCTTGTGATGAAGGTCTTCTTGAAGAAATCGATCACAGCATGTTGCCACCAGCGCCTGATGGCACGCCAGCGGAAGATGACTTCTTGCCAGGCACATTGCATGATTGTGCTGTATCAAACATCATCTGGTCATCTGTCTATGTTTACGACTCAAGCAAGGTTCGTAACTGGAACGCACCAACAACTATGGCTGACTTCTTTAACACCGAGGCCTATCCGGGCAAGCGTGGCATGCGTAAAAATCCAAAGGTAACTTTGGAATTCGCATTGATCGCTGATGGTGTTCCAACAAGTGATGTCTATGACGTTCTAGGTACTGAAGAAGGTGTTGCACGTGCATTTGCCAAACTTGATACCATCAAAGACGATATCGTCTGGTGGGAAGCTGGTGCGCAGCCACCACAGTTGCTTGCTGACGGCGAAGTGATCTTCACAACCGCATGGAATGGTCGTGTATTCAACGCTGTTGCGGCTGAAGACCAGACATTTGAAATGGTATGGGATGGTCAGATTTATGACCTTGATCTCTGGGTCATTCCAAAAGGTAGCAAGAACAAAGAAGCGGCATTGGACTTTCTTGCATTCTCAACTGCTACTGAGCAGCTTGCCGCACAGGCATCATGGATTTCATATGGACCAGCCCGCGCTTCATCAGTTGCTCAGATTGGCACCTACCATGATAATGCAGCGATCAACATGGCTGATCATATGCCAACAGCGCCTGCTAACTTCAAAAATGCGTTGCAGAACGATTTTGAATTCTGGGCTGATAACGCTGATGAGTTGAACGAGCGTTTCAATTCTTGGCTGTCTAAGTAAAGACCAAACATTTGAGGCGGTTGTTTTATGGCCGCCTCTTTTATTTATATTTGAGATATTATGAACACCACTTCCGAAAATATGAATACCGCGCCAATTGTGGCTGCCGATGGTACACCGCTTAAGAAAAAGCTGGCACAGGCCATGTTCCGTAGCCGTTTGCGGGCTGCTGGTTTGGTTTTACCGCTATTCGGTTTTGTATTGGCCAGTTTTGTGATCCCGATCTTCGCCCTGATGTGGCAGGGCGTCTATAACGATACTTTTGAACGGCTTATGCCTGCAACAACTGTCCAGCTTGCGGCGTGGGATGGGGTCAGCGAACCAACAGAAGAGATGTATGCGGCGCTGGTCGCTGATCTGATCGTGGCGCGCAAGGAAAGAACCGCAGGTAAAGTGGGATCACGCGTAAATCAACAGCTTTCAGGTGCGCGGTCATTATTTACCGGCACCGCCCGCAAAGCGCATAAATTAGAAGCACCCTTTAAAGAAAGCGTTATCAAAACCAAAAAGAAATGGGGCCAAATCGAATATTGGCAGGCGATGAAATTAACGTCAGATAGTCTGACACCTGGGTTTTATGCGTCCTCGGTTGATAAGACTCTTACTGTTACAGGTGATTTTGTTGCTGTTGATGAAAACAGACAAATTTATGTAAAGCTGTTTATCCGGACATTTATGATTTCGGGTAGCGTCATGCTGTTATGCCTAGTTCTAGGCTATCCAGTTGCTTATCTATTGGCCACCTTACCACTGAAAACGTCGAATCTACTGATGATTATGGTGCTATTGCCTTTCTGGACATCCTTGCTGGTTCGCACCACCGCATGGATTGCTATCTTGCAATCTCAGGGGGTGATCAATGATCTGCTGGTGTGGATAGGCATTGCCACCGATGATGGACGGTTTTCTCTGATCTATAACATGACAGGGACTATCGTTGCGATGACGCATATTTTATTACCATTCATGATCCTACCATTATATTCAGTCATGAAGACAATCCCACCATCCTATATGCGGGCGGCACGTTCGCTTGGGGCAACGCCAACATTGGCGTTTATCAAGGTTTATATGCCGCAAACAATTCCGGGTATCGGCGCCGGTGGATTGCTGGTCTTTATTCTTGCAATTGGCTATTATATCACCCCAGCTTTGGTTGGTGGACAAGATGGCCAATTGATTTCGAACATGATTGCCTATCATATGCAAAAATCACTGAACTGGTCGCTGGCGGCGGCTCTTGGTGGTATTTTGCTAGGATGCGTCTTGCTTCTTTATTGGGCATATGACCGCATCATTGGCATCGATAATATGAAGTTGGGATAGCGCGATTATGGCAAAACTTCCTCCCTATACCTCGACTGGTGAACGGATCTGGCATTACACATTCCGGGTGATATGCGGGCTTGTGTTCATGTTTTTGATGTTGCCCATTTTGGTTGTTTTGCCGTTGTCATTCAATGTGTCACCATATTTCAGCTTTACTGAAGGCATGCTGGCTTTTGATCCTGAAGCCTATTCGTTGCGCTGGTATAAAGACATTCTTACGAATGGAATGAAAATTCCGGATGCGCCGTTTGACTGGGCGTGGATCAGTGATACATGGAATAACTCGCAATGGATGCGGGCTATTCGTAACAGCTTCTTCATTGGTATTTGTGCGACATTGCTATCGACGGCACTTGGGACTTTGGCAGCGATTGGTCTGAGTCGTGAGGAAATGCCATATCGCCGGCTAATCATGTCAATTCTTATTTCACCGATGATTGTGCCGCTGGTTATTACCGCAGCGGGCATGTTCTTTTTCTATTCCAAAGTACAGCTAAGCCAGACCTATATCGGTGTGATCATGGCGCATGCGGTATTGGGAACGCCATTTGTCATCATTACAGTGACGGCAACCCTTGTTGGTTTTGATAAATCGTTGGTGCGGGCTGCTAATTCACTTGGTGCTGGACCAATCACGACCTTTTTCAGGGTGCAGATGCCACTAATCATTCCCGGGGTCATCTCAGGGGGGCTGTTCGCCTTTATCACGTCATTTGACGAAGTGGTGGCTGTGCTGTTTCTTGCCAGCCCTGAACAGCGCACCATCCCACGTCAGATGTGGTCAGGTATTCGTGAACAGATTAGCCCGACAATTCTGGCAGTGGCCACTTTGCTGGTTATATTGTCTGTTATTCTGCTGACAGTGATTGAGTTGCTTCGCCGCCGTTCAGACCGCCTGCGTGGTGTAACCACAAGCTAGTCTTACCCATATAAACGAAGCCTGACCTGCACGTTAATGCATTTTGGCATGGGTCTATCGCGATTTAAAATCTCGGACTCAGCGATTGTTGTTTGTTTTATATAAATAAACCAAAAGATGTATATTTATATAAATATGCTATTGTTTGATTATTGACACCTTGTCTTTTAAATATGAAAGTCAGATAGGTAAATCATAGTTTTATTACAATTTTATAACTATAGATTGCATTACTAAATTACCATTATTTTGTTTTACCGTTTCGTTCTGTTACGTCTGCCCACAGGTGAAAGTTTCGACCTGTGCGCGCTAATTGAGGAGTTGGTTATGACACAATGCATATTACTTGCAGTTGATGGTAGCCAAGGTGGTGACCGTGCCTTGGAATATTCTATAGCTCAGGTCAATGATCGCGGTATTGAGTTGATTGTCGCCTATGTCATTGAATGGTCTCCCTATTCATTCAATACACCTGAAGAAAATGCCGAACGGCATAAGCGTCGTGAGGGGGAAATTTCACGCGCCAAAAAGACGATTATTGACCCGGCAATGGAAAAACTTAACGGTCATAATATCAAAGCGGAATCAATTGTCCGTCATGGAGCTCCGGTGGAAACGCTCAACGAACTCGCCAAAAAACATAATGTAAATCAGATCGTGATTGGCCGTCGTGGACAATCAGGCATCAAATCATTGTTGTTTGGAAGCGTGGCAGGAAGCCTCATTCAGACATCTGAAGTCCCAATCACTGTTGTACCATGATGACCGGTTAGGTCATCGCGGATGCAAAGCTAAAAAAGGGGAATTTATCAATGTATCGCTTTATTCTTCCACTCATATTCTCGTTGCTGTTTATAACTTCGGCGCATGCGGGAATTGACGAGACTATCAACAATATAACAAAGCCAATTGCCATTTTAATTGGTCAAATCGTCTTTTTCAAAATCCCGGTTTTTGGTGCCCAGTTGCCTGTCGTTGTACTTTGGCTTGTCGCTGGCGCTGTTTACTTTACGTTTTACATGGGGTTTGTAAATCTGCGCGGATTTAAGCATGCCATTCAGTTGGTGCGTGGTGATTATGCTGATCCCGATAGTGCGGGTGAGGTGTCTCACTTCCAAGCTTTAGCAACAGCTGTTTCAGGTACGGTTGGTATCGGTAACATCGGTGGGGTTGCCGTTGCGGTGACCGTTGGTGGCCCTGGTGCCACGTTCTGGCTGATTGTGGCGGGCTTTCTTGGCATGTCCACCAAGTTTGTCGAATGTACGCTTGGTGTTAAATATCGATCTGAAAATCCGGATGGCTCGGTTTCGGGCGGTCCTATGTATTATCTCAAAAAGGGCTTTGCTGATCGCGGCATGGATGGGTTTGGAAAATTCATCGGCACCTTTTATGCGATTGGTATTTTTATTGGTGCGCTCGGTATTGGCAATATGTTCCAATCGAATCAGGCATATGTGCAGTTAAACCACGTTTCTGGTGGCGCATTGGATGGACTGGGATGGCTTGTCGGTCTTATTCTGGCAGCGGTTGTCTTTGTGGTTATTATAGGTGGCATTAAATCAATCGCCAAGGTGACCGAAAAGGTCGTTCCTTTCATGGCTGTATTTTACTGCCTTTTTGCTCTGATCGTTATCTTACTAAATTATGCCTCGATACCCCAAGCGATCGCCAATATCTTTAGCGGTGCGTTCACTGGTGAGGGTGTTGCAGGTGGTGCGCTTGGTGCCATGATCATTGGTTTCCAGCGTGCTGTCTTCTCGAACGAAGCTGGTATTGGTTCAGCGTCAATCGCTCATGCGGCTGTCCGCACAGACGAGCCAGTAACCGAGGGGTATGTGTCTCTATTAGAGCCGTTCATTGATACGATTGTGATTTGTACGATCACAGCTCTTGTCATCGGCACATCTCAGGTTGCTGATCCCGGTTTTGCTGGAGATGCGATAGGTATTGCCATGACATCATCGGCCTTTGAGCGACAATTCTCATGGTTCCCATATCCGCTTGCTTTGGCCGCGGTACTATTCGCATTCTCAACGATGATCTCGTGGTCCTATTACGGGCTTAAGGGATGGACATATATGTTTGGTGAAGGTGAAAGAGGGCAGAATATTTATAAAATCATATTCTGTGCGTTTGTTGCCTTGGGCTGTATGGTTCAGCTTGGACCATTGCTGGATATTTCGGATGCGCTGGTCTTCCTGATTTGTGTACCTAACATCCTTGGTCTTTATTTCCTCGCACCTGTTGTGCGCGCGGAAATGGATTCCTATATGGCCCGACTGGATAGCGGAGAAATCAAGAAGTTCAAGTAAGGTGACTATCCAGAGCCTGACAAATAGGTTTGCCACTATTCACTAAGCAAACGTCGATAAATGCCCCGGTTTACGCCGGGGTATTTTTACATCTATTATGTTCCTGTGAAATATGCGCAGAATGAAATACTATATTGCTCAGTTTGGAGCAGATAGTATCTAGTGGGTTTTTGATGCCAGCGTTTCTTTTACATTTATGGAACACACCGCATGTGGTTCTGACATTAGCCACCATGATGTGGGCAGCTCATACGATCGCAGCGCGCATTTCGGTTAATGAAATTTCACCAATGCTGTTGATGGAATTGCGCTGGATTTTATGTCTGCTGGTGCTGATTGTATTTTGCCGGAAACAGCTCATATCTCAATTACCAGCAGTAAAGGAACGGCTTGGTTGGGTTTTTTTGATGGGCGCTTTTGGCATGGCTGGATTTACTGTTTTTTTCATTCTGGCCGCGCAACATACAACAGCCGTCAATCTTGGTATCACGCAAGGGTCGATTCCTGCCTTTGTCATGCTTATCGGTCTGGTTGTCTTGCGGACGAAGATTAGCCTTTTGCAAATTTGTGGCCTTGCCCTCTCGCTTGCAGGGGTGGTGTTATTGGTCAGTGGCGGTTCATTTAGCGTGATCAAAAGCGTCCAGTTCAATGTGGGAGACCTTTTGATGTTGGTGGCGTGTCTTTGTTATGCCGGCTACACAGTAGGCTTGAGTCGTAGGATTGTTATGTCGCCCGTCTTGATGCTGGCATTCTTCTCGGCTGCTGCAGTGGTGACGTTAACAATATCTACTGCCATAGAATATGCCCAAGGTAGCCTTGTCATGCCCGGTTTAAAAGGATGGCTCATAGTGATTTATTGCGCCATTTTTCCTTCGTTATTGGCGCAGGTATTGTTTATGCGTGGGGTTGAACTGGCGGGATCTAACCGCGCAGGCCTATATGTTAATCTGGTGCCAGTGTTTGCGGCATTATTTGCAGTGATCATTCTAGGCGAGGTTATGCATTTTTATCATATTTTATCGCTTGCATTCGTGCTTGGCGGTATTTACATGGCAGAAAGAGGTAAGAAAGCACTGGTACAGTAACGACCTAGCTTGACAAGATTTTGTTGCCGTGGTTGTTGAAAAGATGTGTTTTAAAATATTCCTTTTGAACATTTATTTATACCCAGATATACGAATTCTCCGCAATAAGCGGTCATTGCGTATATTTGGTAATGACAGGATAATGGCATGATTGATAAGACAGATCTCTATATTGATGGCGCGTGGGTTAAAAGCATTGATGGGCGGGTTGTTCCGGTTATTAATCCGGCAACCGAAGAAGAATATGCTTCCATTACGCTTGCGGGTAAGGCCGATACCGAGTCAGCGATTGCGGCGGCAAAGCGCGCATTTCCGGCATGGTCAATGACATCACCAGAAGAGCGTCTGGATTATTTGAAAAAGCTTCTTGAGGTATATCAGGCACGCGAACGTGAGATGGCACACACTATTTCTGATGAGATGGGCGCGCCAATTGATCTGGCTATTTCTGAGCAAGCCAGTTCGGGATCATCGCATCTCAAAGCCTTTATTCGCACAATGGCTGGTTTTGAATGGGTGCGCCCATTGCGCCCAGGCACAGTTGGTCAGGATCTAACCTATGAACCCGCTGGTGTGGTTTCGTTGATCACGCCATGGAACTGGCCCATGAATCAGGTTGTCTTGAAAGTCGGCGCGGCCATCGCAGCTGGTTGTACAATGGTGTTAAAGCCATCCGAAATTGCCCCGTTGTCAGGCATGCTATTTGCCGAAATGGTTGATGAAGTCGGTTTACCTGCGGGTGTCTTTAATATGATTAATGGCGATGGCGTCGGTGCTGGCTCAATCATGTCATCACATCCTGATATTGATGTTGTCTCCTTTACCGGGTCAACGCGTGCTGGCATTTTGATTACAAAGGCTGCCGCCGATAGTGTCAAAAACGTGTCTTTGGAATTGGGAGGCAAGTCGCCTAATCTGATTTTTGACGATTGCGATATTGAAGCCGCTGTAACGCGTGGCACAAAATTCTGCTTTAATAATACAGGTCAGTCATGCAACGCGGCAACGCGGATGCTTGTCGAGCGCAGTGCCTATGATCAAGCGGTCGAAGTGGCTGCCAGAGTCGCGGATGCAACCAAGGTAGATATGCCTTCAAAAGAAGGTGCCCATATTGGCCCTCTGGTCTCAGAAGCACAATTCAACAAAGTACAGGATCTTATTCAAAAAGGTATTGATGAAGGTGCACGCCTTGTTGCTGGCGGTGTAGGTCGCCCAGATGGTTTTAACCGGGGATATTTTGTAAGGCCTACGGTCTTTGCTGATACAAATAATGACATGACGATCATGCGCGAAGAAATCTTTGGCCCGGTTTTATCAATTATGCCATTCGATACTGAAGATGAAGCAATCGCAATCGCCAATGATACGCCATTCGGACTATCGGCCTATTTACAAACTGGTGACACCGAACGGGCACATCGTGTCGCGCGCCAGCTTCGTGCCGGCATGGTGCAGGTGAATGGGTCATCGCGCGCGTCAGGAAGCCCATTTGGTGGGTTCAAGCAATCAGGCGTTGGCCGTGAAGGTGGTGCAATGGGTATTGAAGAATTTCTTGAAGTCAAAACAATCAGTGGAATTGTTGACGCCTAAGCAATCTTTAATCGTTATCACTAAGACCTGAACCTGCTCCTGCAAGGCGTGACTGCTCAGTCGATGGCGCATATGTGTGATGGGCAAAGGCCTCAAATGTTTTGATACAGGCCGATGCCGTGGCAGGAATGCGACTGATTGTTGCCGATGCTTTATGTTTTGCAATGGTTTTGGCAGAAAGCATGCCGCGGCTAATACGGCATCTGGCATTTTCAATTAACAGTGCCGTATTGATGATATCACTGGAAAAGCCGCTGGCGCTAATATCGATTGTCAGTTCGTCTATAAGTAGCGTCCATTCATTATGGCGTGTGCTGGCGGATATAAAAGGCACAAGAAGTAAGGGTTCACGAATGATGCCAAGGTCGCAAGGCAAAGCTATGGCACCATCAGAGATAGCCGCTCCAATGGCAATGGGGCATTGTTCGGACTTGTTTGCATGATCTGCCTTATACCAGGTGAGGTGTCGGCATAATGAAGCAATGCCTGGGGCACCGCGATGAGCTAACCATATGACGGCATGACTGGCCTCTTCGGCTAGCCCCCATGACATTCCAGCGCCTCTTGCGGCTTTCAGGGCAAGTGCACCAGTTTCGCTAAGAGACCAACTGACATCAGACATGTCTATTGCAACGGTGGATAAACCAGATCATCAGGATCCAGATTTTCCAGTTCTTCGGGGAAGGGGGCGCCTTGATACATTGTTATGCGTAACCAGCGATCTGACCGAGGATCAAATTTGGTAGCGCCAAAGAATGACAATTTACAACGCAAAAGATCAATCGGCATCATATCGGCAGCGATTGTATTATCGCGTATTTCAGCATAATCGAGGCCATTTATAAGCTGGGCGCGGCGCACGATATGCCGATGTTCGGGATGTGCCATTAAAAACGTGGCTAGGGTATCATTGTCTCCCCAGCCTTTCATGGCTTCATAACAGGCGATCACATCCCGCCCGGGCGCTAGAGGTTGCTCATATGGGGCAATCGGCTCTTCAAACCGGTTGCCAAGTCGCGGCTCTAGCTTTTCTTCAGATACATACCAGACGCGCGCCTGTTCGCTTTTCTGGGAAAAATCAAGGATGTTCGCCCAGCTATATTGGGTGGTTATGAGCGCGCGAAATGTCTCTATTGTCTGGGTTCCGTCAATGATATGGCGAGTTGTTTCATCGGCAGACATGGTGCTGGCAAGATCGTCAACAAGATTACCAAAGGGTTCGATAAGCAACGATACGAGTTGTTCTTGTCCTTCGATAGTCAAATTGTCAGTTCCCCATCTATATATCGCGTCCCAAGGATAATCCTGATCCTGATTGAAAGGCTCCAGATACGTCAAAAGACAGGTTAGGTCTTTGCGCAAGCCTTCGGTTTTTGAATTTTGATATGGATGCTCTACCTGCCACGCATCAGCATTGATAGCCGCACGTTTCACCAGCGATATAAAATGCGCCAATGTCGCGGTGTCAGTCGAGGCTATCGCCCGCACCCGCCCCAAAGCTGTTTCGCGGGCATTTATCCACGCATGGATCAGAGCCGGATGATTGATCAGAAATGGTGCCATGCCAAGGCCTGTGGAATTGCCAACACCAATCCGGCGACGGATATCAGGGGCAAGTGTCACGGCTGTATCAGGCTGTTGAACTTTGGCCATATGTTCAACCATGTCTATAGTAAAGGCACGTATCAGCCACACGGCAAGTAATTCGGGTTGAAAAGACCCTGCAAATTCGGGGCGGTCCGCCCATTCATGCCGGTCTGCGGCGCCAAATTTTCCAGATCCATAAACGGCACTTGTCCGCATGAGATAGCCGATGGGCTCTATCTTTGCCAGATCCGGCTGGGTGCCAGCGGCAAGGCAGTCACGAACATAATCAAACAGTCTGACGGATTTGTTTGCCCGTGACAAAACAAACTCGCCATCTGACATGCGGCCTGCT
>NZ_CBFHNB010000061.1:0-13111 GCF_965657105.1 Puniceispirillum sp. (SeqCode) | reverse complement strand
ATGGGTCGCAAATTTCAGACGAATTCGACACCGCATCAAAGCCATGCTATGACCAGCAAGCGGTCATGCGACGCTATGATGTTATTGCTGAAATTTGTGATTATATGCTTGAGCTTGGCTGGGGACCGTATCAAAATGACCATGAAGACGCCAATGGTCAATTTGAGATGAATTGGGAATTTGATGACGCTCTAAACACCGCCGACAAACATAGCTTTTTCAAATTCATGACCAAATCAGTTGCCGAGAAACACGGCTATCGCGCGACATTCATGCCAAAACCTGTCGAAGGACTCACCGGTAATGGCTGTCATGCGCATATTTCGGTATGGGACAAGACAGGCAAGACCAATGTGTTCGCCGACGATAGTAAAGAGCTTGGTTTGTCTGACAAAGGACGTAATTTCCTTGGCGGAATTATGAAACATGCCAGCGCCCTTGCTGCCATTACCAACCCTACCGTCAATAGCTATAAACGTATCAATGCCCCCCGCACGGTGTCAGGTGCCACTTGGGCGCCCAATACGGTCACATGGACGGGCAATAACCGAACACATATGGTGCGGGTGCCAGGGCCAGGGCGATTTGAACTTCGGCTACCCGATGGTGCCGCCAATCCATATCTTTTACAGGCAGTCATTATTGCAGCGGGTCTAGATGGCGTGCGCACTTCCGCAGATCCTGGCAAACGCTGGGATATTGATATGTATGCTGAAGGACATAAAGTTACAGGCGCGCCAAAACTGCCCCTTAATCTGCTTGATGCCATACGTGCCTATGATAAAGATAAAGGCCTCAAAACAGCCATGGGAGATGAATTTTCATCTGCCTATATCAAAATGAAAATGCAGGAATGGAACGCCTATGTTTCGCATTTTTCAAGCTGGGAAAAAGAAAACACCTTAGATATTTGAGACTAATTGCTATGCTCTCAATTCTGAATGACAAAAAGTGAACTCATCGTGTCAGCCAATTTTAATCAAGATCCACATCGTCTTAAGGATGAACGCGAAAAAATTCTCGAAATAGCGATTGGGCGCGAGATACGCGCGCATCGGCGGCAAAAGAAAATGACGGTTGCCGAGCTCGCGCAGCTGACAGACATTTCGATCGGCATGATATCAAAGATCGAAAATGGCAACACCTCGCCATCTTTATCAACGTTACAAACCTTGTCGAATGCACTTGGCGTCACCTTGACATCATTTTTCCGGCGTTTTGAAGAAAGCCGCACAGCGGTTCATACCAAGGCAGGTGAAGGCGTCGAAATGGAGCGTGCTGGTACGCGGGCTGGCCACCAATATAACCTACTTGGTCACATAGGCTCTAATGCCAGCGGTGTTATGGTCGAACCCTATCTGATCACTTTGAATGAGGAATCAGACATATTTCCAACTTTTCAGCATGACGGCATTGAAATGCTATATATGCTTGAAGGTGAGGTGAGCTACCGGCATGGTGACCATCTTTATGTTCTGAAACCCGGAGATACGCTGTTTTTTGACGCTGATGCCCCGCATGGCCCCGAAATCCTGCATATTTTGCCAGCGCGCTATCTGTCGGTCATTTCCTATCCTCAGGCGACCTGACATCAAAGCATTTGTTAAAATGCTAGTTCCGCTTGAATCAATCCGCGCAACGAATTGCCGACAAACACTTTGTCTGCACCACGCACATCGTCCAGTGTGAGCACCGCCTCAACCGCTTTGTCATTTTGCACCATTGTCTCACGCAGGATGCCGGGCAAAAGTCCGCATTCAAGTGAAGGCGTTTTCAACATACCACTGCCATCGTCAATAAATAGCGACGTGATCGTCCCTTCGCATATTTCATTGTTTTGATTAAGATAAAGCAATTCGTCAAATTGAGCCGACGCGCCACTGCAGAATGCCGCCCTATCCTCTTCATAAAGCTGTCGGTTGCTGGTTTTATGCCGTAGCCACATATCATCAGCGTCCAGCTGTGTTGCGGCCAGCCCAATTCGCCATTTCGACGCAATCTCAGGCGGCGCATCTGCAACATCTACGACCAGCTCACCATCTTCATATAAGGCGACGCGCACCCGCTTATCAGCACGCATACCATTCAGTTCATTATCAAGCGTGGCGTGAATAGCATGCGGATCAAACGGCATGCCAAAACGCCGCGCAGACGATGCCATCCGGCGTAAATGCGCATTCCCACGGTCAAATCCTCCTGGGTCAAACTCGCCAGATGGACGCCAGCGCATGGTTTCGAAAATATGAAAATTCACCATATCCTGACCGCCTAACTGAGCTTGGCGTTTCGACATATATGGACAAAATTCTGGACCATCGTCATACCATCCTCGGTCATGATTGATTCAGGATGAAATTGCACCCCGTAAATATGCGCTGACAAATCTTCTACAGCCATTATTTCCGCTATGTCATCTGCTGTTTCAGCGACAATAGAAAGAGACTTACTGATTGTGCTTTTATTAATAGAAAGAGAGTGATAACGTCCAACTTTTGTATTTTGCTTTATGCTTTTAAATAGCCCTTTGCCATGATGTGTAATCGCACTTGCTTTACCATGTGAAATCCGCGCTGCGGCATTGACTTCAACACCCATTGAACGGGCTATGATCTGATGCCCCAGACAAATACCAAGCACCGGCACCCGACCACGGATTGCCGCCAGAATATCAAAACTATTGCCCGAATCCTCCGGTCGGCCTGGCCCAGGCGATAGCACCACCCCTATCGGCGCACTATCGATAACTGTTTGGACTGTGGCCACATCATTCTTATGCACGTCAACGGCAATACCTGTCGCAGCAAAATATTGGGCGATGATATAGGTAAATGAGTCGTAATTATCGATAATGGTGATCATCAACCGGCCTGTAGCTTGGCCAAAGGTGAGCGATGCATTTCTGGCGTGCTAGCGGCCATCACCCTTTCAAGAAAGGCCATTTTAGCCGCACATTCGGCAAATTCGGTGTCCCCATCGGATTCATGCACAATACCGCCACCAACACCAATTTCTGCATGGCCATCAGCACTGACTGATAAGGTCCGGATGGCAACATTGAAACACATATCACGATTTGGCAGAATATAACCGATCGATCCTGTATAGATGCCGCGCTTATCCTTTTCTAAATCACTGATGATTTGCATAGTACGCACTTTTGGTGCACCGGTGACAGAACCACAGGGAAAGACACCTGCAAAAAGATCGCTGATCGATAAATCAGCCGGCACCTCACAGCTAATTGTCGAGGTAAGTTGATGTACAGATTTATAGCGCTCAGTTGAGAGATACGCGTCAACAGATACGCTATTGGTGACCGCCACACGGCCAAAATCATTCCGAAGCAAATCAACAATAATCGTATTTTCCGATTGGGTTTTACCATCTTGCAACATTGCATGCACAATATCACGATCTTCAGCATCATTGGCCCCGCGAGGGGCTGTACCTTTCATCGGACGTGTGACAAGCCGGGTACCATTTTTACGGAAAAATAACTCTGGCGAGCGCGATAAATACACAGGTACATCAGGCAATTGAACAAAAGCTCCGAAGGATACAGGTTGTTGGTGGCGCATTTCTTCATAAAGTGCTAGCCGGTCACCCTGCATATCTCCCAACATGCGGTAGGTATAATTTGTCTGATAAGTATCACCTGCGGTTATATGCGTCTGCAATACCGCTATATCATCCAGATAGCTTTCCATATCGCGGCTACTATGTGGTAGCGATAGATGAAACTCACCGCCTTTGGCCGCTGCTGCCATCAAACTGTCAGCCTCAGTTCGGGTTAATTCTATATGCTCTCGAAACAGGCCAAAGCAGATTGTCACCTCCTCCGCATCACCAGCACCTGTGGTAATTAACGCTGGATCAAATTGATTTGCAGCTTCATAGGAAACAAAACCTGCGGCAAACAATCCATTATCAAGCCCAAGTTCGAGGCGTGCCATTGCTGCGGAAATGTCGCAATCACCGGTGACTGAAATAACCTCGACCGGATCCCGAAACAGATGGGAAATGTCATCATCGTGATAATTGGCATCAAGAAGGACAAAGGGAAGCGGTGCGCGCAATGTATTTAAATATGAAGACATCATCAAAATCTCAAACTGGCAGTAAATTCATAAAATGGCACATCAAATTCGCCTAGCATCTATTTAGATGCCCTGTTATGGAAAATCTACACCTTGTTCACCCTCGTGCCATGGAGAATATTTTTGCATCACCCTTTCAAAGCGCGACGAGCTTAAAAAGCCTTGCAGCCATTTATGTAAAGCTGGCCAGCTCTGTTCATCAAACCACATACTATCGGCAATACGAAACTGCCGAATGAATGGCAAACATGCAAAATCAAGCACACCAAGCCTGTCTCCCGACAATGCGGGTTTCTGCGCCAGAATACTATCAAGCTCAGAAATAAACACAACGCCTGCATCACGATGTTTCAGGGCTGCATCAGCATCATAACGGCTTGCATATTTATAACGGTCAAGATTAGTCTTAAAGGCGCCATCTAGACGATCTAGTAACATAGTGACATCAGCCGGACTCTGCCGCCAGATATCCAGCCACCCCTCAGGATCATTTCGTTCCAACGCCCAGAACATGATATCACGGCTTTCTTCAATAACCTTGCCATCATCACATTGCAAAACAGGCACAGTCGCTTTTGGCGATATCGCAATAAAACTATCAGGCTTATCACGCAACAGAATTTCACGGAGCTTTACATGTTGCTGACTGGCTTCAATAGCAAGGCGCGCCCGCATCGCATAGGGGCATCGTCTGAAACTCCAAAGAATAGGCATTCTCATATCCTTTGCTCTATTCCGGTTATGCACTTCTTAAATGTGATACAATTTCAAAATTGGGTCCTTTTACCTCAAAGGCTTTGGCAAAACCAAGCACCAGAACGCCTGAAACCGGTTTAAGTCTTAGCATATGAAAATCGGCAAAGTCACGGATCAAGCCCATCGTTGAGCCAAATGCACTTTCAAACTTATCACATAACAAGGAAAAATCAGCATCATCACGGGCAATTTCACATATATCCGCAGTAAATTTCAGCCGGTGCCGTGCCCAGATATTCTGCGCATCACATTCGTCTTGGCAAAGCATAAAATGCGCTTTTTTTGTTTCAAGCAAAACACGAGTATGTTTTGATAAATGACTAGGATATATATATAAATAATCATCATGACTTATAAAAGGTGCTGTGCCTATTTCAGGAATCTCATTTGCTAAAGCCGTTGTAACAATCAGGCTTTTGCACGCTAGAAGACGATCCATATCACGTGCAATACTGACGTGATCAATGTCTTTGGTGTCATTTTTATCCATTATCGCCTCATTCGCGTTACGAATTTTAACTTGCCGTGAAAGACCTAGGCATTTTACCATCTTGGATATTTGATTTCCATGTATCCTTGAATTTTCAAAGACAAAAATAGGCCGTTATCAATGACTGAAATGACCAATATGACCACTATGTACGATAAGAACATACAGGTCGATGTTGAAATATATGCCGACATTGTGTGCCCGTGGTGCTTTATAGGCAAACGTCGTCTTGACGCTGCCTTTGCCAGGCGACCACATATTATCCCGCGATATATCTGGAGATGCTTTCTGCTTAATCCCAATATGCCTGCCGATGGCATGAACCGTCAGGCCTATCTTCGTGCAAAGTTTGGTGATTCAGCTCATGCAGTCTATGGCCGCATTGCCGAAGCCGGTCTTGATACGGGTATCAACTTCAATTTCGATGCTATCGACAAAACACCCAATAGTCGGAATGCCCATAAACTACTTCTAGCGGCAGGAACAGACAGCCAGATCCTCAGCGAGCGCCTATATTCTGCCTATTTTATTGAGGGGCTGGATATCGGTGATAACGATGTTCTTGATAGGCTGGCAGCCGAAGCAGGATATGCTGAACTTATCGCAACACGGCACGATATAAGCTTTGATCGCCAACAAGAACATGATCTGGCTATGGCACGAAGATTGAATATGGATGGTGTGCCTTACTTTATTTTTGGCGGTTCATATGCCGTTGCCGGTGCCCATGAAGCTGATCATCTGCTACCGGCGATTGATGCCGCTGCTAGCTAGCCGAATATGTCATGGCTTATATGAGCGCAACCAGCTCTTGGACAATCCCTTTACATACTGGCGCACGACCCGACGCTTGCGGTAACGTCTGCTTGATAATTAATTTATGATCGCCACGTAACTGTACTCGACCCTGCTGGGCTGCGATCCAGCCAACAAGCTGTTCGGGATTGGCAAATTGATTGTCTCGAAAACCGATTGAAAGACCTTTTGGCCCTGCATCAATTTTTTCAACATTCGACAATTTGCATAATTGCTTGATTTCGATCACCGCAAATAGATTACGTACTGAGTCCGGCATCGTCCCAAATCGATCGACAAGCTCCGCCAAAATGGCATCGATTTCAGACATATCACTCAACCCAGCAATACGACGATAAAGCGATAGACGCACAGTCAGGTCAGGGACATAGGCTTCGGGAATGCGCACTTCCAGCCCGAGATTTATCTGCGGCGTCCATTCGACCACCGTATCTTCGCCGTCTTGTATATCACCTGCTTTTGCGGCATCGACCGCTTGGCGTAGCATTTCCTGATATAGCTCCACACCAACTTCACGCACATGACCTGACTGCTCGTCACCAAGCAGATTGCCAGCACCACGGATATCCATATCATAAGATGCTAGAGTAAATCCGGCACCCAATGTATCGAGTGTTTGCATCACCTCTAGCCGCCGCCGCGCTTGTGGCGTCAAAATACGGTTTGGATCCGAAGTCAGGTAAGCATAAGCACGCTGTCGTCCACGTCCAACACGTCCTCGTAGCTGGTACAATTGCGAAAGCCCAAACATATCAGCCCGATGGATAATCATCGTATTTGCCGATGGAATATCGATACCAGACTCAACGATATTGGTTGAAAGCAGGATATCAGCCTCACCATCGGCGAATTTTGTCATCACATCATCTAGCTCAGCGGCAGGCATCCGACCATGCGCCGACAATATGCGGGCATCTGGCACAAGATTACGCACGCGGTCATAGACCCGCTGTAAATCATCAATCCTCGGACATACAACAAATATCTGACCACCACGGAACATCTCACGCAGAATGGCTTCCCGCAACACGACGCCATCCCATGGCCCAACAAAGGTCCGTACCGCCAACCTGTCAACTGGAGGTGTCGCGATTAATGACATTTCACGGACACCAGATAACGCCATTTGCAAGGTACGCGGGATAGGCGTTGCAGACAAAGTCAGCACATGTATATCACCGCGCATTTCTTTGAGACGTTCTTTCTGACCAACGCCAAAATGCTGCTCCTCGTCAACAATCAGCAAACCAAGATTGTTGAATGATAGTGATTTGGCCAGCAAAGCATGCGTCCCGATAACGACCTGCACATCACCCGATGCAAGATCCTCTTTGATCTGCTTGGCATCGCTCGTAGATGTCATGCGCGACAGAACCCCGAGTTTAAGCGGGAAGCCGGCAAAGCGTTCGGCAAATTGTTTGCCATGCTGGCGCGCTAATAGCGTTGTGGGGGCTACCAACGCAACCTGATACCCTGCCATCGCCACAATAAACGCCGCGCGCAAAGCGACTTCAGTCTTACCAAAACCAACGTCACCGCAGATCAGACGGTCACTTGCCTTACCTGAAGCCAGATCATCAATAACATCTTGAATGGCATTCAACTGATCATCTGTTTCGACAAAGCTGAAACGGTCACAAAATTCTGCAAACAGCCCATCAGTGGCCAGCAAAGGCTCGGCTTTGGCCGTATGCCGTTGGGCAGCGATCTTGATTAGCTGTTCGGCCATAATCCTGACCCGGCCTTTGATACGTGCAACGCGCGCTTGCCATGCGGCGCCACCAAGCTTATCAAGCTGTGCGTCACTAGCGCTACCGCCACTGCCATAACGTGACAGTAATTCAATATTCTCAACTGGAAGATAAAGCTTATCGCCACCATGATAGACAAGATGCAAACAGTCGTGATCACCGCCTGCGCTATTGATAGTAACCAGACCATCATAGCGGCCAATCCCATGTTCGGCATGCACCACCAAATCGCCTGTTTCAAGTGCGCTGACCTCGCGAAGAAAGTCATCACCTTTACCACGCTTGGATTGCGGCCTTGATAATCGCTGGCCGAATATATCCGCCTCGGCAATAACCAGTAGCTGATTACTTTGAAAACCTGCATCAAGTGACCAGATGACGATATGAATACTACCTGGCTTTGCTGCATTTAGGCTGTCGATGCGCGTAACATGCCCTGGACCCATATGTTCGCCAATCAACTCGTCCAGGCGGACAGCCGCGCCTTCACTTGCCGCCGCAATAACAATCGGGCGACGCTGACCGTTCATTTCGGCCTGCATGGCTTCGACAGCTTCGACCACCGCGCTCTGCCCACGCGCCAGAGCTGTGGTAAATGTCAGTCCGGGGCGACCACCGGCATCCTGATGCTGTCCGTTGCCATCTGGCGCGGCAAAGCGCTGCAGACTGCAGACATGCTGTTTTGCCGAAAGTTCTTCCAGCTCATCTGGACCCAGATAAAGTGCCTGACTAGCAAGCGGGCGATAAGGGCTACTGCCATCATCTCCACTATCAGCGCGCGCCTCATAAAAATCGGCGATCTGCTCAAAACGCGCAACACAGGCGGCTTGAGCCTCATGATCCAGAATGATTGGCCAGTCCGGGCAATAATCAGTCAACCGCACCATCTCACTATGGAAAAGCGGCAACCAATGTTCGATTCCAGGATGCATTCGTTCTGCCGATACTGACTCATAAAGCGCATCACGACTGGCAGTCGCGCCAAATGTCGCCAGATAGCTGGTACGAAACCGTTCCACAGTCTGACTATTCAAGCGGAATTCAGCGACCGGATGTAACGTCAAACGATCCGCCTTACCAATGCTGCGCTGGTTCGATGGGTCAAAACTGCGCATTGTCTCGATGTCATCACCAAAGAAATCAAGCCGCACTGGATTGGCATGACCAGGGGGAAACACATCGACAATGCCCCCACGCACGGCAAATTCACCTGTTTCGCGCACCGTATCAGTCCGCAGATACGCATTATTGACCAGAAACGCCGCCAAGGTTGATGGCTCAATCGTCTGCCCGACAGTGATATGAAGCGAGCTTTCTTCAAAATAACTTTGTGGGGGGACACGTTGCAGAAAGGCATTTACCGTGGTCAGCACGATTGTATTTGCCGTTAATGCTAGTTGCTCTGACGCCAGTCTTGCCAAGGTTTCAATTCGTTGCCCAACTAGCGCGCCCTGGGGTGATAACCGGTCATAGGGAAGACAGTCCCACGCCGGAAAGACCAGAATATCTAATGACGGCGCCAGCTGCGCCAACGCATCCCGCATCATAGCCAGTCTGGCATCGTCACGTGCCACATAAAGAATCTGTCCCTCGGCTTTGGCAAGCGCAGCGACCGCCAGCATATGCGCACCATCAGGACAGCCCCACAACGAGTCATCTAATTTAATTTTATTTATGAAATTCATATAATTGCTATATTTTTTTAAACTTTTTAATGAGCTGAAAAACGCGTGTATTATACTGCATGGGAACAGGTTCTTTTTCCATCACCCAAGCGTAAATGATGGGATCCCCAACCTTGAGCAAGGCTTCAAAATCATCCAGTTCATCTTCACTTAAATCTGGTAGATGCATCTTGGCAAAATGCCCCAGCAGCAGATCAGTCTCCTTCATACCGGTATAGCTGGCCTGATAAATCAAACGGCGGGCACGATTGGAAAGCTTTATTGATGTCATTATAAACTCACTTAACTTAGGTTCGGACGGTTTCATTCATCACCGCAACTGCCATAGCATGAAACGCGCTTGCACTGCAAAGCCTGCATGGTTTTTTGAGGTGGCAATGCGCAGTTTATTAATGCCTATATACGGATGGCATATCTTTTGAAACAAGGCGGGTAATGCGTTAGACTGACATAACGGATAGAAAGAAAGCGCCGGATAAGCCCAGATAAGCCCAGATAATCAAGGAACCTCATGGTGCATCCAAAGCGACCACAAGAACTGTTTCAGCTCTTCGCGGCAACTACGTCTTTGCCAGGTGTCGGGGCTAAGCTTGCCTCCATTCTGGAAAAGCGTATTGGTAGCTATGTGATTGATGTCTTGCGGCATCTGCCTATTGCTATTGTTGATCGTAGGCAGAAACCACCGCTGGATGCTGTTATTGACGGCGCTATTGCGACATTTGACATTATTGTCGTCAAGCATGACAAACCGCCCCGAGGTGTTCGTCGGCCATGGCGAGTGTTTTGCCAGAATAATACAGGTTCATTAGAGCTGGTTTTCTTTCACGCGCGTGATGATTATATCCAGCGGCTTTTACCTGTTGGCGAGCGCCGCATTATCAGTGGCCGCACCGAAATTTTTAATAACCGTGTACAGATGGCGCATCCCGACTATGTAATCAAACCAGATGAAAAGGCTAGCATGCCGGAAATTGAACCGGTTTACCCGCTCACCGCTGGTTTGACACCAAAGGTTCTGCGTCGCGCTATCACCGCGGCATTAGCAAATATACCCACTTTACCCGAATGGATCCCGCCTTCAATCATGGCCACGAATAATTGGCCAGATTTTGCCACCGCCATGCGCACTGTTCATGCACCGCAAAATGAAGCCGATTTACTACCAAACAGTCCCGCCCGCGCGCGGCTGGCATTTGACGAGTTGCTAGCTAATCAAATCGCACTCAACATGGTGCGCCAAAAAGCTGCCGATACGGTGCCAGGCCGTATCTTTGCTGGCACAGGCAGCTTGACTACGGCTCTTATAGATAGTCTGCCTTTTGCCTTAACCAACGCCCAGACAAACGCGATTGCAGAAATTAAATCCGATCAGGAATCGCATAAACGCATGTTACGCATGCTGCAAGGCGATGTTGGCTCAGGTAAAACACTCGTTGCGCTGGCAGCAATGCTGCATGCCGTTGAAAGCGGTTCACAAGCAGCCTTGCTGGTACCGACCGAAGTGCTAGCACGCCAGCATCATAAAAGTCTGAATAAGATGCTTGCGCCCATTGGCAAAAGCGCCAGCCTGCTTCTTGGCCAGGGACGCACTGGATCAGGCCGCAAAGACACACTATCTGGCCTTGCTGACGGCACTATCGATATTGTTGTTGGCACACATGCGCTTTTATCCGAGAATGTTACTTTTGCCGATCTTGGGCTGGCCGTGGTTGATGAACAGCATCGCTTTGGCGTTCGCCAGCGCCTTATTCTTGGGCAAAAGGGAAATGGTGTCGATGTCGTTGTCATGACAGCCACGCCGATCCCGCGTAGCCTAGCCATGACAGCCTATGGCGACCTTGAGCAATCGAGGCTTGATGAGAAACCAGCTGGTCGCCTAGCTATTGATACACGGGTAATACCTAATGACCGGCTTGATCAGGTGATAGACGGAATCAGACGCGCCCTTGATGCTGGTAAACGCGCCTACTGGATTTGCCCACTTGTCGAAGAATCCGACAAACTCGATATCGCCGCCGCCGAAGACCGCTTTGCCAGTCTTGTTCGTGCTTTACCTGCGCATAAGATTGCCCTTGCGCACGGTAAAATGAAAGCCGCTGAGCGCGACGAGGCCATGCAGGCATTTCGTGATGGAAGCGCGCAACTTCTAGTGGCTACAACCGTTGTCGAAGTTGGCGTTGATGTGCCCGAAGCCAGTATCATGATCATTGAACATGCCGAACGATTTGGCCTTGCCCAACTCCATCAGCTTCGTGGCCGGGTTGGACGGGGTGCCGATAAATCAAGCTGTATTCTGGTTTATGCGCCTCCTATCAGCGAAACATCCAAGACACGATTAACCGTCATGCGCGATACCGAAGATGGCTTTGTTATCGCTGAAGAAGATTTGAAATTACGTGGGCCTGGTGAATTTCTGGGGCAACGACAATCTGGTGTGCCAGAATTCATTCTTGCCGATCTGGGCGCACATGCTGAATTGCTATCGCTTGCACGAACCGAAGCGCGCCGCATGGCAACTGACGGCAGCGCTTTGACCTACAGTGATATGTTACTTAGCCTGTTTGAACGCGATAGCGCGGTTCGCTATCTAGCCGCAGGCTAGTGAAGGCACCATAATCAGCCACCCAATGAAATGCCACAATCAAACGTAAGCCATCATCAAGCTATAATGTCGCGTTTTAACGTTTCTTAGCTGTAGCTTTTTTGGGCGCGGCTTTCTTGGGTGCCGCTTTCTTGGTCACGGCTTTTGCTGTCGTTTTTTTCACCGCCACTTGCGCAGAGCTAGACTTTTTGCTGCTCGCTTTTTTTGGCGTAGCTGTTTTGGGTGCGGCTTTCTTAGGCGCAGCTGTTTTGGCTATTGTCTTGCCACCACTGCGATCAGGCGGTGTCACAATGCCACCAGACACCACCATCTTGACCGCTTCTTCAACTTCCATCTCCAGAAATATGACTTCCTTTTTGGGACAGAACAGCAAAAACCCTGATGTTGGGTTAGGTGTTGTCGGGATAAAGACATTGACCATATCATGATCGATCAACGTATCGACCTCACCTTTGGTATTGCCCGTGACGAAGCCAATAACCCATAACCCCTTACGTGGATATTCAACCAAAACAACTTCACGAAACGCGTCTGATTGGGCTGAAACAACGGTTTCCAGTATCTGTTTTGTCGCTCCGTAAATTGACCTTACAACCGGCATACGGTTCAAGAGTGATTCGCCAAAACTAATCAGCCAACGCCCCATGAAGCCGGCAGCAAGCGCACCGATAACTGTGATCAGCGCAACCCCGATCAGCAATCCTGTGCCCGGAATATCGCTATAGGCAGTCTCGGCAAAATGCGGCAGTAAATTAGCCACTTGACTATCAATGATCTCAATCGCTGACCAGGTAATGTAAATTGTCAGCAAAACTGGTGCTGTAACAACGAGCCCAGTGAAAAACCATGATCTAATGCGCCCCATCTTTATCCCCTATTTGATCTATATAAACAGCTACAGACGGTTCACACAG
>NZ_CBFHNB010000060.1:0-13155 GCF_965657105.1 Puniceispirillum sp. (SeqCode) | reverse complement strand
ATTTGAAGTTACCGCCACAGTGATGGATGTGATGGGCGCAGGCCGTGTTGGCGTGCGGCTATCCCCCTATCTGAATGACCCTGAAACAGGCACGCCAAGCGCCACCTATTTTGGTGCCGAAAGTGATGATGCCGAAGCAATCTATAGCCATGCGGTGCGCGGCCTGAATGATTTTGATCTTGCCTATCTGTTATTGACCGAACCACGCGTTGGCAGCATGGCTTCGGATCCCGAAAGCGATCAGGGCTATCATCATCCTTTGGCATTACGCCATTACCGGACATTATATAACGGCATGCTGATGGGGGCTGGAGGATTCACCCCGCTGACAGCTGCCACCGCTATCGAGCAGAATGCCTATGATCTGATTGCCTTTGGGCGGTGGTTTATCTCAAATCCGGATTTACCTGATCGCATTCGCCATGGTCATGATCTAACTATCTATGATCGTGCGACATTTTACAGCGGGTCAAGCGCAGGGTACACCGACTATCCCGATAGCCATGATCGCGCCAAAGCCGCCGGTTACAGAATGATCGCCATTGCCAATGTGGGGGCGTCTCTGCCCAAGCTCAAGCAGACCTCAGATAAGATAAAATAAGATAAGATAAGCAATCGGCATTTTTGAGACTCTAATATTTGCCATTTTGTGACAGCATGCTATTGATGAACATTACCATTCGAGGAATTGACCCATGCAGCTATTCTACACCACAGCATCGCCCTATGTCCGCAAAGTTATGATGAGCGCCCATGTGCTTGGTTTTGCCGATGATCTGACACTTGAAACGGTGGATTGGGCAAGCCCAGACGGCATCGGCAAACTTGCGCTCAACCCGCTTGCCAAAGTGCCGGCCTTGATTACTGACGGCAAATTGATCGCCGATAGCCGGGTTATTATGGAATATTTTGATATTCGCGCGGGGGGTGGCAAAATCATCCCGAATGATCCCGAAACACGCGTCGATGTCCTAAGCCAGGCCGCCTTGATCGAAGGCATGATCGACGCCAGCATCCTGATTGTCTATGAAACACGTCTGCGTCCCGAGAACATGGTGATGGACAGTATTATGCAGCGTTATCGTGACAAGATTATCCGTGGCCTTGGCATGGTTGGCGCCACCACCACCAGCTATGACAATGGGTCGATGCCGACAGTTGCCGATATTGCGCTTGCCGCCTTGCTTGATTATCTGGATTTCCGCAACATTGTGGCATGGCGTGACCATGCCCCGCATCTTGTTGACTGGATGGCTGGTTTTGCCGCCGCTGTTCCGGGCTATCAGGATACTATGCCCCATGCCTGATAGCACCAGATACAATCGACAATCAGTCAAGTTCGGCTGATTGAGCCCACAGATTAATACCGGCATCTGATGCAAATCTGTCGATTTCGGCCAGTTCGTCAGGGCTAAAGGCAAGATTAGCAAGTGCCCCCACACAATCGACGATCTGTTCAGGGCGGCTGGCCCCGATCAAGGCAGTCGTCACCGGACTAACAGTTCCTTGATCCCGCAATGTCCAGGCAACCGCCATCTGCGCCAATGTCTGGCCACGGTTTTTCGCAATCGCATTCAGCCCTTCGATCTTGGCCAGATTTTCAGGTTTCAGAAACTCAGGCAAAAATGATCCGCCGACCGAGGCGCGGCTTGTCGTTGGCACCCCGCCCAGATATTTATTGGTCAACAGGCCTTGCGCCAATGGCGAGAAAATAATAGAGCCTGCCCCCACCTCATCAAGCGTGGATAACAATCCGTCTTTTTCAATCCAGCGATTCAGCATCGAATAGCTTGGCTGATGTATCAATAAAGGCACGCCCATATCGGCAAGCATAGCCGCAGCTTGCTTCGTTCGCTGGGTATTGTAAGACGAAATACCGGCATAAAGCGCTTTACCCGAATGCACGGCATGCGCCAATGCGCCCATGGTTTCTTCCAGCGGGGTCGAAGGGTCAAAGCGATGTGAGTAGAAAATATCCACATAATCCAGCCCCATGCGCTGTAATGACTGATCTAGGCTGGCCAGCAGATATTTACGGCTGCCCCATTGACCATAGGGCCCCGGCCACATGTCATAACCAGCTTTGCTGGAAATAATCAGCTCATCACGATATGGCTTGAAATCAGTCCGCAGAATCTCGCCAAAGGCGGTTTCGGCACTGCCTGGCGGTGGGCCATAATTATTTGCCAGATCAAAATGCGTGATCCCAAGGTTAAACGCGGTGCGGCACATCTCGCGTTTGGTCGCATGATCGGTGGTTTCACCAAAATTGTGCCACAAGCCTAGCGAGATGGCCGGCAGATCAAGACCACTGTGGCCACAACGCCGATATAGCATATCGTCATATCTTTGTTCATTGGCTGTCCATGGTGTATACGTCGTTGCACGCGGCATCGTGATGTTCCTTGCAGATAGGCTAAAACGTCCGGATTATGAAACCCATCAAAATGATAGATTAAAATAAAGCTAATAGGCACATTTGTCACGGCTAAGTTGGTTGCAATCAGTCCTCACACCAGCAATGATGGATATATTGGCTCACCTCTTTATCCGGAAATTACATGCGTCCTGTCGCTAGCACACCGTCACAAACGTCCCCAAACGATATATCACAAACTCCGCAGCGCATTTTGATACTGGGGTCAGCCCCAAACAGCCTGCAAGCTGCCAGCTGGCCACGTGAATTGTTTGACAAGATTGTTGTCATTAACAATGCCTGGCGTATTCGCGATGACTGGGATGATATTATCTATCCCTATGACTTTGCACCCGAAAACATGCCACCACAGATAGAACCGCATCAACGGATCATCGATGAACATGCCTTTGTGCCGATCCAGAATGATTATGGTGGCTTTGTTTATGCGGGGGCGACAATGGCCTTCACTGCCGGCTATTGGGCACTTGGCCATTACAAGCCCGCCGAAATCGCCTTCATGGGTTGTGATATGCATTATCCCAATACAGGTAATACACATTTCTATGGCACCGGTTCGCCCGACCCCCTGCGTGATGACATCACCTTGACCTCACTCGAGGCTAGTTCGGCGCGCCTTTACAGTCTGGCCGCACTACAAGGCTGTCAGCTATTCAATCTATCTGACGGCATATCTCGACTTTTATTCCCGCGCATGTCGATCGCCGCTTTGGCCTCGGGTAACAGGCAAGCCCCTACAATCGTGATTGATGAAGACCAGATTGGCACCGCCCTAAACCGCGAAGCCCAGCTTGATTATTACGTGCCAAGTGGCCGCTATTGGGACGATCTCAGTCAGTTTGACAAAGACGCCTTGATGCAACTGGATACGCTATGGATAAACACAATCAAAGATACGGCAGAAACATCATGAAAATGCAAAAGATCATGCATAGGAACATTGAATTCTGACCTAGAACACCTATTTCATTAGATAATAAAGATATATTGTAACTCAAAAATGGTGCCAGATACGTGATAAAGTCGATTGTAGCTGTTGGACAAAATGGTGAAATTGGCTTTGAGGGCAAGTTACCCTGGGAAGGCACCTTCATTGAAGACCAGCAATGGTATATGGACAACACACTAAACGCTGTTCGTATTGGCTGTTTTGGTTCGATCAAAACCATCGATGACGAACGTGCATTCTATATCGTCAGTGCGCGTGACATCGTCGCACCAGGTAGCCTTGGCATCTATAACTGGCAAGAAATGAAGCCGCATGAGATACTTGCTGATGTTCAGGCCAGACATCCAGATCAGGATGTTTTCGTCGTTGGCGGCGTACCGTGGTATGAATCCAGTGCCTATGCTGTCGATCAATTACTGATCACCCGGATCAACGGTAGCTATGTGCATGATCGCGCTGTCAATCTGGATATTTTGTTACGTGATCGCAATTGTATAAAGTCTTGGCAAGGTCAAAAAGCGCCCGATCTACGCTTTGAAATATGGGAATAGGCTACTTTGACAAGTTCATTCATTTCATCCATAACAAAAAATATTGCTTTGGACTTAACAATTACTTCTAATCTGTAAACTGCGACAAAAGAAACCTTGTATTATAGCCACCGGAACACCAATATCGTTTCTTCAAAATTACCTTACCGTATAATGAGTATAAATTAAATGATGACACCATACGACGCTAATGACGAAGCCGTTTCTCAAGATGCTGATGCAGACCTTACAAAGGTGACTGGCGGGCCATCGCGTGAGGAAGCCGAAGCCGCTGTAGAAGTGCTGTTGCGCTGGGCTGGTGACGACCCCACTCGTGAAGGTCTTGTTGGCACCCCTGGCCGGGTAGCACGCGCTTGGAAAGAATTCTGCGTTGGCTATACCGAAGACCCTATGGAAATGCTTGAGCGTACGTTCGAAGAAGTCGAAGGTTATGACGATATGGTCATGTTGCGTAATATCCGCATGGAAAGTCATTGCGAACATCACATGGTGCCTATTCTGGGCGTTGCGCATATCGCCTATATGCCTGACAAGCGTGTTGTTGGCATTTCCAAGCTGGCACGTGTGCTTGACAGCTTTGCCCGTCGTCTGCAAACACAAGAGACACTGACCGCCCAAGTCGCAAACTGTATTCAAACAGCTTTAAACCCAAAAGGCGTGGCCATTCTGATGGATGCCCAGCATCAATGTATGACCACCCGCGGGGTGCGCAAACCTGATGTATCAATGCTGACAACGCGCTTTACGGGCGTGTTTGAAAGTGATGCTGATTTACGTGGGCGTTTTCTGGATCAAGCCAAGCGCGGCTAACACCGCGCTTTTCCCTTTATATATTGCTGGGCATTCAGTGCTAGTCACGACCTAGGCTTTGCTTTCGTCAAGCACCTAAACTGGCCAGAGATACGATGCCAGCACCACAGCATATATACCCCCACACAAGGCCAAAGCCAGAAACACCGCCGCACTACCATAATCCTTGGCGCGCTTAGATAGCCCATGATGGTCGAATGAAATCCGGTCAATGGCCGCTTCGACACTTGAATTGAGCAATTCCACAATCAGAACCAGCACTACGGACGCGATCATCACTGTCTTTTCCATATAGGTGACAGGCAGATAGACAGCCACCGGCACAAGGATCAACGCCAGAATAAGCTCTTGGCGAAATGCGCTTTCTTCATTAATGGCAAATACCAGACCGGCAATGGAATTTTTCGCCGCCCGCATTGCGCGGCTAACGCCTTTGTTACCTTTATGTGGGTTATCGATAATATTATATGTCGTGTCGCCACGGCTTGCGACAAGGTGACTTTCAAACAAAGACGTTGCCGCATCCCACGAAAAGGTTTCGGCATAGGCACGCACCTTATCGCGTGGCAAGGTCAAGGCCGCTTCACAAGCCACTTTCAAATCATGATCCAGAACACCGCCTTGTGGTGCCTGTGGCGTTTCCGGCACCCCTACAACATCAATTGGGCCAGTAACCGGAAAGGCAGCAACAGGCAGTCCACAGGCCATCGCTTCCAGCAAAACAAGACCAAAAGTATCTGTTTTACTGGGAAAAACGAACACATCTGCAAGATTATAATAATAAGGCAACTCTTCTTTATTCTTGGCGCCAATAAAATTGACATCGGGATATTTGGCTTTCAGCTTTTTCATCGCGGGGCCATCACCAACAACCCATTTTTCACCATCCAGATCAAGCGATAGAAACGCGTCCAGATTTTTTTCAACCGAAACTCGACCAACCGACAGATAGATTGGTTTTTTATTCGGCTTGCGCTTATCATCTGGGGTGAATAAATCCAGCTCGACACCGCGAGGCCAATAGACCGGATTACCCACCTTCCATGTCTGCAAATCCTGCATAACTGTCGGGGTGGGTGCCATGACTGCTTTCGAATGTTTATGAAACCAGCGGATAAACATATAGGTTAATGATAGAGGGATCAGCGTGCGCGAATGAACATATTCGGGAAAGCGCGTATGATAGGCTGTGGAAAAATTCAGATCATGCCGCACCGCATAATTACGCGCAGCCATCCCCAGCGGCCCCTCGGTAGCAATATGCAGAATATCGGGCGCAGTCTCACGAATAATTTCGGCAACCCGCGCGCTAGGGAACAACGCCAGCCGAATTTCCGGATAGGTTGGGCACGGGAATGATCGGAACAGATCAGGTGTAATCATCGTGACCTCATGCCCGCGGCTGGACAGAATATTGCGCGTATAGGTCAAGGTGCGCACAACCCCGTTGACTTGCGGATACCAGGCATCGCTGACGATCAGTATTTTATATTGTTTTGCGGCCATTACCTTAACGCGGTTAATGCTTCAGTCAGGGACTGCGGCACCGCCTCTCCCTTAGTTGCATCCTTTGCATCACGCGAATCATTGCTACCATCGGCAACCGCGCGTGCGTGCGTATCGTTTATAAAAGGGTAAAGCGCTACAAAATTGTTCCATTCGAGAATTTCGATACGCCCGTCATGATGCTCAACCAAAGCCGATAATGACTCGACCCAATCACCGTCATTGCAATAGGTAATGCCGTCAATATCCCGCATTTCGGGTTTGTGGATATGGCCACATACAACACCATCGCAATTTTTGCGCTTGGCCTCGGTAACAATCGCCGTTTCAAAAGCCGATATAAAGGAAACTGCCGATTTGACCTTTAGTTTAAGATATTGTGAAAATGACCAATAAGGCCAGTTGAAAAACCGCCGGCCAATATTAAGCCAGCGATTCATAACCAGCAGGAATGTATAGGCATAATCCCCAAGATAGGCCAGCCATCTTGCATGCTGAATCACATTGTCAAACAGGTCGCCATGCACAACCCATAAACGCTTTCCATCGGCTGTTTCGTGAATAAAGTCACCATGTATCTGCACATCACCAAATGAAAGGCCGTAATAGCTTCGCGCCGCCTCATCATGATTGCCCGGAATATAATAAACTTGGGTGCCATGCCGCGCTTTGCGCAACAGCTTTTGCACGACATCATTATGTATCTGCGGCCAGTACCAGCTTCGTTTTAGACGCCAGCCATCAATAATATCGCCGACAAGATACAACGTTTCCGATTGAGTATATTTCAGAAAATGTAAAAGCTCGGCAGCTTTCGACCCTTTAGTGCCAAGATGCAGGTCCGAAATCCAGATCGTACGGTATTTGCTAATCTCAGGATACATATCCACACCCAAACAAGCTTTACTGATTGGGGCAGACATTGCGACCATAGCGTGACAATATTGTTACAAAAATTTTACATTTTTATAACAGATACATGGCTTGATATTGCCATGCCATCAGCCAAATAGCTGCTTAAACACAAGCCCCAGTGCCACCAGCATCAAAAAACTGCCAATCGATAGATCACGATAGCGGTTTGGCCCGATCAACAGCCTTTTCACCACTGGGCTACTGGCCAGCAATACGATCCCGACATAGACAAGCGTATCAATTGTACCAGCCACCAATGCCATTTGCACATGCACAAGGCTGGATTGCCCGGGACTCAGAAACTGGCTGAATACCGACAGGAAAAAGATCGCAATTTTGGGATTCAAAATGGCAATCAGAAACCCATCGCGAAACATATGGCCAAGCGGCAAGGCTTTGGTGTCAGTATCTAGGGAAGCGGGACGAAGCGCACTGGAAAACAGTTTCCAGCCGATATAAAACAGAAAACAGGCACCTAGAAACTGCAACACACCCAGCGCTACCGGACTGGCAAGCAGCAAAAGCCCCAGACCGGTTGCCGAGGCCAGCGCGTATAATGACACACCAATGCCATGCCCAACTGACGCCATGAAACCGGATGCTTTGCCACCTTCACGCATACAGGCCAGAATGACCAGTAAGCTTGGCCCTGGAGACATCGCGCCCATCAGACATATCAAAACCAACGATATCCAATCGTGAAACAACATAACTGAAATTTATCCTTTCACGCCTCTGATATGCTTAATGCGCTATGGCTATCATGTAACGAACAGGGCAAAGCCAAACGCCATCGCAACGCCAAAGATAATATGTGCGGCCAAAGCCAGCCCACATACCTTGACTGGGTTGGGTGTTTTACGCGCCACAACCCCTTTCCCAAGACAGGGCAAAAATATAAACCATGGCACAACCACACTCGCAGCCCCGAAATAGACCCCATCCAGCCATGTAATACCAAACCAAGGCGTCTGATACATCAGCCCCGCATAAATAACGCCATACCCAATCGACACCACATAATGCAGCGTCCAGCCTGCCGCAGCTTCATTTTTTATAGCGGCTGTATCATCAAGCTGATCATTGACAAAACGACCCGTACTGAGCCCGACAATCAACCAGCGTCCAACCACCCCCCAATTGGTGGCGGGAATGCCGACAAGACGTTGCAGAGCTATCTGCCACAAATCCAGAACGATACAGGCGAAAACGCCAGCTAGAATGATTGTCAGAAACATGCTCATGGGAACCTGCTTAAATGGCATTGCCTAAATGACGTTAACTATTTGGCGTTAATCATATGACGTTAACTGAATGACGTTATATGAAAAGCATTAAAATATAATTTCGACAGCTTCGCCTGTTTCAATATCATAAGCAACCGCCCCGCCACTAGACACACTCATCCCCGTCATGGCGCTGATCGTCACAAAATGGGTCACCATCAGGACAGGCGCAGACGCACTATCCAGTCCAGCTAAAAACTGGCGCAGGCTTTGCAGCGTTGCGGCGCGCGGAACAATCCCTTGATAAAACGAATTCAAACCAGGCAAAGGCGTCACCGAACCCTGGTCAAGCAAATGTGCCGTTTCCAGACAGCGACACCATTGGCTCGAATAAACTGCACCAAATGATATGCCCGCACTTGTCATCGCCATCCCCAGATCACGCGCTTGCTGCTGCCCCACATCATCAAGATTACGCTGAGTAGCACAGACTGATATTTCAAAATTTCCGGGATCGCCAGTACCTGGTGCCAGAGCATGTCGCATAAACAGCACTTGTCCGAAAGGCGCCTTGGCATATTCGGTAACTGTCATGGTTGCGGCCAATAGCGGCCCCGTCGCACAAAAAATAAAAGCGCTAAAAATCAATGCGCTGAAAGTTAATTTCATATTCTGTATCACCTGATAAACCCCGCTGCAAAAATATACCCAAACTGGTTTTATATTATAGCCAAGGGGTAAGACATTTGCTATACGAAGGATAATCTTAGCGAATATCCCTCATTGGAAATGGAGACGACCTTGTTTCAAAAAGGCGATATTTTACGTGACAATGGTACTGGACAGTTTTTAGAGGTCATGGGCACAAAGATGCTCATGGGCATCACTCATTTTGAGCTAAAAAATGAGACTACATTGTCCTATTTAACATTATCTGAGCATGGCATAAAAATTCGCTTTACCCCAGCTGGACGTAACGAGTCATAAACGGCTAAAGCTTTGTCGCAGGCTATAAATAGCTTTTGATGATGCCCCTGATAAAGGTTAGTGAAATTTGATCAACGCCAGCTCGCTATGCGCTAGACTGGCGGCGTCAGATTAAGTGAAGCTGAGATATTTTCGTGCCCGATCCTGTTGGGTTTGAGTCCATAGATCTGTGATGAGCGATGATATCTGTCATATATTTACCGCATATTCTTAATTACTAATATTCAAACATTGGTTGAATTCATTGCTGTAACGATGAAAATAAACAATTATATTATAATAAAAATTATATTCTTGAGGTTAAAATAAAGTAAATGAAAAATATAAACACAACTATAGGAGGTAATAATGGTCGGCAATTTAAATGCACTGACCACGATTTTTCCCCATTTTGGCGGACTAGAGCTTGAATCAGGCGCGGCCAATCTGGCCTGGTCCGAAAATATGGCCACCAATCTTGATGATCGCATAACTGGCGTTTTGTGAGCGGCATTCCTACTGTTTTCATGGACAGCCGCGTCCATTGTGTCGGGATCGGTTATCGAGCTGATCCGGTCAAGTGCCTTTTGGGTGCATGCCATACTTATTGGTTCGGTGTTCTGGATCATCGATGCGGCATGGGGGCTGGCATTATGTCGGCTGGATGGCATCGCATACAGTTCAAAGCCGAAACCAATGAGCTGGATCAGGCGTCAAAGACTAATGACTCATTAAAGGTCAAAAGCTTTATCAGCGACTATTAATGACCATAAACACCAAAGAAAAAGGCAGCATGCGCTGCCTTTTTTGGTATCCGACCTGTGCTTCAAACCTCTATGACAGGCTGGCAAGCAAGGCTTTTAATTTCTTTTTGCTTTTGCCCATCGCCTTGGCTTTGGCAATGTCATCCTTATTTGACAGATCACCGTCAACAACAACCAGTCCGATCATGCCCATGCCTTTATGCGGGGTGCACCAATAGTAATAGATACCTGGCGTATCAAAGGTGATTGCGGCTTCCTTGCTGTTCTTTGACTTGAATTTCATACCGTTTGGCGAGGCGATGATTTCGACATTATGCCCTTTAGACGAAGGCACCCATGTCACGGTATCACCACTTTCGATCATGGCAATTTCTTGGCTATAGACCATCTTGTTACCATCGGCGTCTTTATTCAGCATTTCAATGGTTGTATCCGCAGCAATAGCGGGGGTGACGAATAACGCAATCAATGCGCCTAGCATAAATTTCATAAACATATTCCTTACAAAGATGACAGCACTATTACCCAACAAGGCAAACGATGCGTAGTGACTGGAAACATGGCGTGTGCCGACCCAACGCACAATGCGACGCATCGTCTCATCCTGATCAAACGTCACAATCTATAGCAAATCCATTTGTCACCCAGATTGCCCGATTGACCCCACCCAGCGCTTATTGTTAGGTTCGATGCATGAAAAAATTTGCGTCTGATATGATTGATACGGCGCGCGACGCCTTGGCTGGCCGCGTCATCCATACCCCCGTCCTGCCGCTGGAAAGCAGCAAAATCGCACCCTATATTCCGGCTGATACAAAGCTGTTTATGAAGCTCGAATTGTTCCAGCATACAGGCTCGTTCAAGGCGCGCGGGGCCTTGCTTGGTGTTGACTGGCTTGATGATGCGCAAAAGGCCAAAGGCGTCGCCACCTTCAGTGGCGGCAATCATGCGCTGGCCACCGCTTGGGCAGCCCGTAAACAGGGCATTAGCGCCAAAGTCCTGATGACCGAAGCCGCCGACCCAATCCGCATCGAAGGCTGCCGCGCACTGGGCGCCGAGATTGTTCTGGTGCCTGACATGGCACGCGCCTTGACTATGCTTGACGCGATTGCCGCCGATGAAGGCCGGCACATACTGCACCCTTTCAATGATGTGAATATGGCCTATGGCGCGGCTACATGCGGCGCTGAATTTGTCGAAGACGCCCCACCGCTTGATATCATTGTTCTGCCGGTTGGCGGTGGCGGCTTGATTTCGGGCATGGCCGCGGCGATCAAGCGGCATAATCCCGAGATCACCGTGATTGGCGTTGAGCCAGAAGGTGCCGATAGCCTGCGCCGAAGTTTTGCCACTGGCACCCCTGCTACGCTTGACCGGATCGTTACCATTGCCGATAGTCTGGGCGCGCCAATGGCCATGCCTGAATCCTTTGCGTTGGCACGCCAGAATGTCGATGATATCGTGCTTATTGATGATCGTGCGATGGCCGAAACCATGTTGCTGATGCGTCATGCCCTCACACTCGTTGCCGAGCCTGCCTGCACCGCATCACTGGCTGCTGTTTTAGGGCCATTGCGTGATCAGGTCAGGGGAAAGTCCGTTGGTGTGTTGGCTTGCGGCTCGAATATCAGCCCTGATCGCTATGCCCGCTATACTGCCGATGCGACTTTGCCCGCACTGTAAATTCAAATAGATACTAGCCTCAAATAGATATGTAAATTCAGATAGATATATATACCCGCATATAACTCTAGGCCATATGAAACGCCATACGTCGATAAGACACCACAGCATGCCACACAGCCGCCTCACAGCATGCCCCAGACGCCAAACATAATGCCACAGCCGCCAATCGGCGCATTTGACAAAATTCCTTACCTCTACTGAGTCTCATAATGCAACCTAATGCTAAGCTTTGACGCCGTTATTTTTGCCAGATGGTTGTTATCTCTGCTTATGATGAGGCGACATCATGCTGGTATCCCGCTGTCTTCTGCTGGTTCTGTTTGGATATATATTTTACGCCGCTTTTGGCGTTATCGGCTGGTGGTCACTGCCGCTTTTTTGGTTGCTCTGCGGACTTATTGATGTCAGCCGCCGCCACCAGATCACGCCCCGCTTATGCCGCGATTACTTTTTGGGCAAGGGCTTATTAACCTAGTTTTTATCGCCTTTGAATCTGCTGGCTGACCTGCTATGCGAGGCCACGCCGCATGTTCTGACGCTAGATTCCTACCCTGCCGCGCATCAGGCCGAGATCAAAGCGGTGCTGGCAGATTTCGACCGCTATAAAGGCCAGATCGAACAGCGCATCAAAGCGCAATCCAGCGCACAAAGAACCAAGCTGTTCTTTTCATGGAATGGCCAGCAATAACGCCAGCCATATCATTTATCTAACCAAGTGGCAGGCCTGACGTCATCAGTCTGCCTGACACTTTGGTTTATGTTTTGGGTAAGCTACAAACGAGCTGTTAATCGTGTTCACCGCCAACGCCGCGGGCCAGCGCCACAAAGCGATTTGGCTGGATACGTGCCGTTTGGAAGGTTGCAACCGTCACAACGATGCCAGAAATCACCAAAGCATGGGCAACAGCCGAGACACCAAATACGGTGATAGACCCCGTACTCATGGCGAAAATAATGCACCACATCCACGCTAGAACCTGCAGCACGATATGTCTGACCTGAATGTCTGGAATATGTTTCAATGGGTTATGGTCATGTTCCATAACGACATTCCATAGACTTAGAATAAATGTTTTCATCTCGGTATCCCCCTAATGAAAACAACCTATTGTAAATTAAATTGGCAGTAAACAGACTTATTAGATAATGTTTTTTGCTGTTTTGGCAATAATGCAAATCTAGCTTCATTCCCCCGTGACCTTGGGCCAATGGATCGCCTTTCCATTCCTATGCACGGCCTTGTCCTGCACGGCCTTAATCGCTTTCGCCCCCGCTTATGATGTCAGATCGATAACACCGGATGGGGGATAGAGGAAGAAAGGTGTGGGGTGTGGGTGGGTGGATG
>NZ_CBFHNB010000059.1:0-13867 GCF_965657105.1 Puniceispirillum sp. (SeqCode) | reverse complement strand
CGACGATAAAATGGATATAGGCGGCGCGTGGCAAGGTGGCACCCGCATGATCCAGCTGTTCCTGTGTCACCGTCAAAATACCGAAAATACGATGCGGCAACATATTGGCGATCCAGTCTGTCACGATAAAGGCATGATGATAAGGCGACCAGAACAGGATCAAAATATAAGCCACCGGCATAAACACCAAATGCCCCCAAGATAGATATTCGATTGGTTTGAACCACAGCACGGCCTGACGTTCGCCAGCAGGTAAGCTGGCCAGATCAGGCACGCCGCCTTCACGCTTTACCAATCGCACCCTTGGTGATGTTTTGAACAGACCGAACCGCATTTGCGTCCTCCTGCACTCAGCCTAACAGCACGAGGTTAATTTTCCGCTAATGCGCAAAATCCCCTGCCAAAAACGCCGCAAACTCAAGCTATGTAACGAAGAAAGGATGGTGGAGCCAGACGGGATCGAACCGACGACCTCATGCTTGCAAAGCACGCGCTCTCCCAGCTGAGCTATGGCCCCACATTCGCCCATGGTAAGGCGTGACCTTTGGGATGTCCGGTGCATCACCAGAACAGGGCGGTTATCTTCTAATGCGGCGAATTGGTCAACCCCTTTTTCGGGGTTCTGGCCAAAAAAAGGGGGACAGCCGCAAAGCCGTCCCCATTTCCAGGAGGAAACACATTGTTCAGTCTAAGCCGCCGAACGCGACCCTAGCGCATCAAGCACCGCCTGATACACAATCTCGCCTTTGCGCACATTCAGACCGCGCATCAAATGCGGATCATCATCAAGCGCGGCAACGCCCTTGTCAGCCAGCGCCAGCACATGCGGCAAGGTCGCGTTATTCAACGCCTCGGACGAGGTGCGCGGCACCGAACCCGGCATATTGGCAACACAATAATGCACAATATCATCAATGATATAGGTCGGATCATCATGCGTGGTTGGCTTTGACGTTTCGAAACAGCCGCCCTGATCGATCGCCACATCAACCAGCACCGCGCCCGGCTTCATGCCCGATAGCTGGGCACGGGTGATCAGCTGGGGCGCACTCGCCCCCGGAATCAAAACCGCACCAATCACCATGTCAGCCTGTTTGACCGCTTCGGCCAGAACCGCACTATTTGAATAGCGGGTGCTGATCGCGTTACCGAAAATATCCGACAGATACCGCAAACGTGGCACCGACCGGTCAAATACCGTGACCCGCGCGCCTAGCCCAACAGCCATCTTCGCCGCATTCACACCCACAACGCCGCCACCAATGATGACCACCTCGGCAGGTGCCGTGCCTGGGACGCCCGAAATCAGGATCCCACGACCGCCAGCATTCGCCTTTAGATGAGACGCGCCTTCGACAACCGCCAAGCGGCCAGCAACTTCGCTCATCGGTGCCAGCAACGGTAAGCCGCCCTGATCATCGGTGATGGTTTCATAGGCAATGGCCGTACAGCCAGAATCAACCAGCCCATAAGCCTGCGGCGCATCAGCCGCCAGATGCAGATAGGTAAACAGAATCTGATCGGATGATAGCTGTACCCATTCAGATGGCTGTGGCTCTTTGACCTTGACGATCATCTCGGCGGCGGCGAACACGTCGGCGGCAGTGGCCGCGATCTCGGCACCGACAGCACGATAGGCATCATCGCCCGCGCCAATTCCAGCACCCGCATTGGTTTCAACCAGAACCTTATGGCCGCGACCAACAAGCTCGGCAACTGATGATGGCACAAGGCCGACGCGAAATTCTCTAGTCTTTATTTCCTTTGGAACACCTACAAGCATGACAAGCTCCTCATACCCCTTGGCCGCGCCAAGATTTGTTAATGACTATATGTGTATAATATTCAAAAACCTGCGGCATTTCCTTGCTTTTTATTGTGGTGTATTACTATAATGATAAATAAAATTCGTTATTTTCTGAAAAACACGCAACAAAGTTCTGTTTTTGAATTCATTGTTCATTAGAAATGCGGATCATAGGTGCGATATGGATAAAATTGATCTTACGATTCTCGGCGCGTTACAAAATAACGCACGTATTTCAAATGTTGAGCTAGCAGCCGATGTGGGGCTGTCGCCTTCTGCCTGTCTGCGGCGTGTATCACAATTAGAAAAGTCAGGCGTCATTGCGGGCTATTATGCGGCGCTCGACGCCTCGAAGCTGGGGCATGATGTTCTGGTGCTTATGCAGATCACCCTGCATGGACAATCCGCCGATATGATGGCCGAATTCGAAGCTGAAGTGGCCAAAATCCCCCAGGTTCTGGCTTGTTTCCTGATCGCTGGGGAAAATGATTATATCTTGCGCGTATCCGCCCGCGACGTTGCCGATTTTGGCCGAATTCATGCTGAATATCTATCCGCCTTGCCGCATGTTCTGCGCATGGAAAGTAGCTTCATTCTGCGCGAGGTGATGAATCGCGGCATGCAGGCCTCGCTGGCCTAGGCATGATTACGCAGTGCTACCTGCCCCTGCAAGCGCCGCGCGCAGGCTTTTGATATCGTCGAGCTTGCGCGTCAAAGCTGACCAATCATCAGCCTCGGCTATGGGTGCCCAGATTGCCTCGACCTCGTCAATCGTCATCGATACCGCATCGGCGCGGGCAAAATGCGGATGCGTCATATCATGAATTGGTTTTGACGCCGTCATAATATCCAGTAATGGCTTCCACGTATCAGTGCCATAGGTGCCAACACGATCAGCACCGCCATATAGATCATGGAAAATCTGGTCAAAGCCCAGCTTGCTAGCTTTGGCGGCGGTGAAAAGATGCTGGCATAACGCAGCTGCCTGGGTCTGGTCATCAAGCGCTATACCAAGCCGCCATTGCAGCTGACGCGCCAGACTGACTTCCATATCGGCGAAAAAGCCACGCAGACGATCCTCGATCACATCCTTGGCGACAAAGCGGACAAAGCAATCAGCCAAGCGGCATACCGCCCATAAGGCCGCATCCGCCTGACGCCCATAGGCATAGCGGCCTGTCTCATCAAAATAGGCAGCGACAAGCCCAGGGTCAAAATGCGGCAAAAATCGCCAGGGCCCGTAATCAAAACTTTCGCCGGTAATATTGAAATTATCCGTATTCAAGACGCCATGCACAAAGCCAGCCGCTAGCCACTGGCCTGCTGTAGTGGCGATAGATGTGGCAACCTTTTGCAAAAATAGTGGCACCAGCTGGTCAAAATCAGCCGCCGGATCAAGCACCGGATCATCAGCATAATAATGCCGCACAACATGGCGTGTGAGGGTTTCTATGCCATCGGCATCATCCATGAAGGACAACCGCTGAAAGCTGCCAATGCGGATATGGCTGTGCGATAGCCGCACCATAACAGCCGATCGTGTTGGGGATGGTTCGTCATGACGTGTTAGTGCTTCACCAGTTTCAATAACCGACAGAGTCTTTGATGTTGTAACGCCAAGCGCCTGTAGCATTTCTGTTGCCAGAATTTCACGCACGGCACCTTTCAGCGTCAAACGGCCATCGGCGGAGCGCGAAAAAGGCGTTGTGCCCGAGCCTTTTGTTCCCATATCCAACAGACGACCATCTGTGGCGCGCGCCTGAGCAAACAGAAAGCCGCGCCCATCGCCAAGCTCGGGGTTATAATGACCGAATTGATGGCCATGATAGCACAATGCCAAAGGCGCTGAAAAACTGCCTTCAAACGGCACAAACCGCCCGAAATGATCGCTCCAAGCTGTATCAGACAGATCCGCAAGCCCAACCGAATTTGCCGCATCCTGATTGCGGTAACGGATTATATGATTGGGAAATGTCGCTGGCTTCACAACACGATAAAATCGCTCATCCAAAGCCGTATGAATGGTTTGTGGGTCAAATATAAAAGCGGCGTTGGTCATATAATCTCACTTGTTCGGTCCCAGTGGGGGCACGGCGGGGGTCATAATATGGTAATTTACTTAAAAGCGACTTGTAACGCCGCAGTCTGAACAGACAATCGTATCTTGGCGTTTGACACAAGTATATTGTCTAAATTCCATTCGGCTTGCCGAAGTAATACAGAAATGGAGGTTCTAATGCTTGATCTTAGTAATGTTAGCGCTCCTATCGAGCACGCCAACGGTTTGCCGAACGCATGTTATATAGACGAACAGATATACAAGCATGAACAAGACACCCTATTCCGCAATAACTGGGCCGCTATCGGCTTTGGCAAAGATGTTGCCAACCCCGGCATGGTCAAGCCGCTAAACTTTCTCGGTATTCCGATGATTATGGTACGCACTCAGAATGGCGATATAAATGTGTTCCAAAATGTATGTAGACATCGCGGCATGATTCTGATTGATGCGCCCCAGCAGTTGCGCGGCCCGATCACCTGTCCTTATCATGCGTGGAGCTATGACCTTGATGGTAATCTGCGTAAAACCCCGCATATTGGCGGCCCGAATATTGATACGCTGGACAGCGTGCAGCATTGCGATTACCCCCTGAACAAAGTGCGCTCGCATGTCTGGAACGATATTGTTTTTGTCAATGTCGGCGGAGATGCGCCCGCATTCACCACACAGATGGCCGCTTTGATCGAGCGCTGGCGTGAATTTGACCAGCCGCTATATCATGGCGGTGCCGATTCATCTTTTAGCTTCGATCTGGCATGTAACTGGAAGCTGGCAGTTGAAAATTATTGCGAAGCCTATCATCTGCCCTTCATTCACCCTGACCTGAACAGCTATTCACGGCTCGAAGACCATTATAATATCCTCGATCATGACAATTATGCCGGACAAGGCACAACGGTCTATGCGCCGCAGGTGTCCGACACTGGCGCGCGCTTCCCGACATTCGACAAGCTGTCAAGCCAATGGGATACAGGCGCGGAATATGTGGCCTTATTTCCGAATGTCCTGCTTGGGGTGCATAAGGATCATTATTTCAATATTTTGCTGACCCCCGATGGCACAGGCCACACCCATGAACAGATTGAACTTTACTATACCGACCCCCTAGCCCTGAGCGATGATTATGCCGAGATGCGCGCCACTAATGCCCGCATGTGGCAAACCGTATTCAGTGAAGACATATCAGTTGTCGAAGGCATGCAAAAAGGGCGCAAGGCACCTGCCTATGATGGCGGTAAATTTTCTGCGGTTATGGACGAGTCAACCTATCATTTCCATAAATGGGTGGCACGCGAACTAAGCGTCTGAGCGCGGATCAGATGTCCAGCAGCTGAATATCATTCAGCTGGTTGTGTGGCTGGCGATAAAGCCTGTCCCCGCGGACCATAAACAACCTCATTACCTGCATCCGGATGCCGCGGCACGTTAAGCGATAGTATCAGCGATAATGCGGCCATGCCTGCGCCTGCCAAAAATACCGCTTCGGGCATGGTCAACCACAAGAAGCCAAAGCTGACCGGCACCACAACCGCAGCAATGTGATTTATGGTAAAGGCAACACTGGCCGTGCTGGCCATATCCGCCGGATCGCCAATTTTCTGAAAATAGGTCTTGATGGCAATGGCAAATGCAAAAAACATATGATCGACCACATACAGGCCAGCGGCAATGGTGCCATTCTCTACAAAGGCATAAGCAACAAATACACAGACTAACCCCACATATTCAAACACCAGTGCCGAGCGCTCGCCAATACGGCCAATCAAACGGCCAACGATAGGCGCAAACCAGATGTTAAATATCGCGTTCAGCAGGAATAGCGCGGTCACCTGAATTAAGGAATATTCAAATTTTTCGACCATGAGGAAGCTGGCAAAAACCAGAAAAATCTGGCGCCGCGCCCCAGCCAGAAAGGTCAGACCATAATATAACCAGTACCGCCGCCGTAGGACGATCTTGCGTGTCTGGCGCACCTTTTCGGTAAAATGCGGAAAGATAATCCACGCCGCAAGCGCCAAAATGGCTGTTATCATGCCTGTGGCCACATATATCATATTATAGGTGTCATTCGATGTAACGAGGCCCGTAGAATCAGCAAGAAAAGACCATGAGACCTGTCCACTGGTAATAAAATAGACAATGAAAATTGACCCCAAGGTCAGCACCTGTGCGGTGGCACCAATCCCGTAAATACGCCCCAGAACAGCCGGCGCGGTCTTTTTATCCAGCCATTGCAAGGCAAGCGACTGATTACAGGTTTCGTAATAATGAAAGCCAATAGAGGATATGATGGTGGTGATATATAGCCCGATTGCGGTTGGAAAATAGCCGGTAATCGCCACCCCACCCCCCAATATTATCAATGAAAGAAACGCCAGCCTTTGTTCGGCAATCACCAAAAGAATATAGACAACCAAAAATGACAGAAAGCCCGGCACTTCACGAAGAGATTGCAAAATTCCGATTTCCCGCCCGGTAAAAGACGCCACCTCGATGGTGAAATTATTGAGAAGCAAAGACCAGGACAAAAACGAGATAGGCATCGCCGCGGCAAATACCATCAGCAGAACGTCAGGTCGCTTTCGCAAGGAATCAAAATATGCCAGCACTGAATATGCTCCAAAATCGTCGCGGGGTGCGACAGAACCAATCTATTGGAATTTGCAAAGCCCGTCCAGTTGCCTGTTATTATCGCCTGAGCTAGCCAAGCCACTCTATGATGACACCGAAATGCCCATGCGGGCGGCAACTATTGCTGATAAATACGATCGAGTTCGCCGCTGACAACATAATCAACAATAAATTCACCAAGCCGTTCGATTTCAGTATGAAAACGCGTACCTTCAACAGCCTTGATACCACCAAAATCAGCACTTCGTGATCGCGCAGCGGACAAGTCCGAAATAGGCGGTGCCATAATGGCATTCACTTCTTGCAAGGCTTCTGCAAGCACATTGAAATTACGTTGGCTTGGCGATGTACGGTTAGGAACAACAATCACATGTGGTGTTATCCGGCCAAAATCAGCCTTGCGCTCGTCAACTTCCTTGATGAAGTCGATTGTCGGACGTAAATCGGTCCATGACATTGATGTTGGCACAATCATTGTGTTGCACATCATCGCCATCTGCCAGATATCACCCATTTTGCCAGCACCCGTATCGACGATGGTCAATGAGTTATCTTCAGCCAGCATGCGACGCAAAATACCATCAAGGGTGGTCACATTAACGCCATCATAGCGATCACCAACCGGCAGGAATTTGATATCAGACCCATTACTATGCGGTTCCAGCATTTCAAAAGCCGACGCCTGTGGATCAGTATCAATCAGCATGATAGAGCGTTCAGCGAAACGATGGCGCAAATAATCTGTCAGATAAACAGCAATCGTGCTTTTACCAACACCACCTTTAATGTTGCCAACAAATACGGCTTTACCAAGCTGTGACGTCTGGTCAGTCAATTGTGGTCCCCCAAGACGACATTAACCCAATGGTTATGCGCCAAAACCAAACAACTCGCAGCCAACATCGTTTCTCAGATAGGACAAAACCAAATATAAATTTGGCGCGATTGTTAAAAGTATATTAACCAACCTATGATAAAAAGTAAGCCTAGACAACAAAAACAACCGTATCTGCTGCGAAAGCAGAAAAAATTAAAGTCATGCAGATTTCGTTCATGCCAATTAATTAATTTACCCTAATTTATAAGTTAAACTGTCTGGGGTTTTTAGCTCGTGAGCGCTATCGAAAAGATTAATCACCGCCTTACCTGCATTGGTATGACGGCTTTGAATTTTGTCGCTTTTTCAGGTTTCATATCGCGGGTTTTCGCCACCGCCATATTGCTTTTATGTTCTGGATTTCGGCGCGGTCAACCTGTGCGCTTGCGGCATGTAGTGAGCGATATCAGATCAAGTGGTATCGATGCTTTACCTGTCGTTATCTTGATGGCGGCAACGATCGGCATAATGTTGTCGATTCAAGGGGTGCATTCGCTTCGCATCTTTGGTGCTGAAAGCCAAGTTACATTCGGTTTGGCCTTGTCAATTCCACGGGAATTTGCGCCGCTTATCACCGGCATCATTGTTGCCGGTCGATCAGGATCGCAACTGACAAGCCGAGTCGGGTCAATGCAGTTGAATGGCGAACTTGATGCGCTAAAGGTCATGGGTATATCACCTATACGCTTTGTCGTTGCGCCTGCTTTGGTGGCTCTGCTTTTAGCCCTACCGATCCTCGTCGCGATAGCCAATGTCAGCGCTTTCTGGGCAGCCAGCCTATATATTGATACGGTGCTTGGTATCGCCCCTGCTGCCTATTGGGCAGATATTTTGGCGGTTGTGACGATTACCGACCTGATACATGGGTTTGGCAAAGCGATCATCTTTGCGGTGCTGATTGCGCTGATTGGCATCTGCAAAGGGCTTCGGGTTTCTGGCGGTGCCGACCGCCTGGGCGCGGCCACCACATCGTCAGTCGTTTCATGTATCGCGGCGATCATTGCTGCCGACGCTATGTTTGCACTGATTTTATAGGGATCTGCCATGCCGTTACCACTCACTGTAACAAATCTGTATGGCGGCTATGCTGGACAAGCCGTTATTCATGATTGCAACATACATATCGACAAGCACGAAATTGTCGTGATTATGGGCGGCTCTGGATCCGGCAAATCAACCTTTTTGCGGCATCTGATCGGCCTTAAACCACCCATGCGTGGTGACGTTAAATTATTCGGCCAGCCGCTTTATGACGTTGGTGAATATGACCGTTTGCATCTGCTTAAAGATATCGGCGTTGCCTTTCAGACTGGTGCGCTTTTATCGTCATTAACTGTAGGCGATAATGTGGCATTACCGCTTATCGAGAACACCAACCTTACCCCTGATATGATTGAAATCATTGTACGAATGAAGCTTGATTTCGTTGGATTGCTTGGCAAAGAGGCATTGTTACCATCGGCACTTTCAGGCGGTATGCTCAAACGTGCCGCCGTTGCGCGCGCCATCGCGCTTGATCCGCGCATTGTATTCATGGATGAACCTTCGGCAGGTCTGGATCCGGTGATCTCGGCATCACTTGACGACTTGATAATCAAACTACGAGACAGCCTTCAAATGAGTGTTGTGGTGGTGACGCATGAATTGGAAAGCGCCTTTAAAATTGCCGACCGTATTATCGTGCTTGATCGCGGACATATCATTTTTTCAGGGTCTGTTCGTGACATAAAAACCAGCGCTAATCAGCGTATTCAAAATCTCATAAACCGTGTTGCCGATGATGAAGCAATTAGTCAGGAAGCACATCTGAAACGGCTTCTTGGTGAAGCCTAATGAACAGAGGAATATCCCATGCGTTTGAAACAAGCTGATCTTATGGCTGGGATTTTTGTGCTTGGCGGTGCCGTTCTTATTGCAGTAATTTTTGTGATTGTTCGCGGGCAGTTGGGGCTGTATGACCGCTATCACGCGTTTTTTTTAAATGTTGCCGGACTCCGCAGCGGTGCCGTTGTTGTTTATGAAGGCTATACGGTTGGGTCAGTTGACTCGATTGAGCCGATATCCAGCGATGAAGGCATGCGGTTTCGCATCAATCTCGATATCACATCCGGATGGCATATCCCCCAAGATAGTATAGCCGAAATATCCGCCATATCCTTGCTGTCAGCCAATGCCATTCAGATCAAAGCTGGGTCGGGGGAACGCTTGCCTGTCGGATCGCAAATACCATCAATAGACGCTGTTAATGTGATGGCGGAAATCAGCCGCACCGCCGATAAATTGACTATGATCGCACAATCGAATCTAGCGCCTTTGCTTGATACAGTCCGTGACATTCTAGATGGCGAAGGCAGAGACGCACTTGCAGGCATGACGGGGCTGACATCACAAATTTCACAACAGGCACCCGAGATCATGACCAATATGAAACAAGCAAGTCAGAACATTGCCAATGTTGCCAGCGCCAGCAATAGCGCATCCATCACCCGCACGCTAGATAATATAGAAAACACGTCAAACGTCGCCTTAGCCATCACCGAGCGCACCAACAGCGTTGTTTCAGATATGAATATGGCACGGATCAACGCCGCAGTGGCACATTTTGAACAAGCAAGTGCCAAATTGCAAACAACGCTGGAAATCGCCAATCGCGCGGTGCGCAACATTGAAGACATCACCGACAATCAGAATGCAACGCATATCAATAGCGTGCTTGACGATATAAGTGAAACCGTATCGACGATGAATGATATCGTTTCGACCAGTTCACACACTAGCCAGGTCATTCAGGATTTATCGCTGGCCAGTTCAGACCGTGTCGAAGCCTTTTTACTGCGCATGGAAAATGTATCCCTCAATCTTGAAGAAATGACCGCGCGCATTCGTGACAATCCAAGTCTGCTGATTATGGGGTCGCAATAATATTGTTATCACTTATGCCGGGAGCTGTCTCATGACTCATTTTACCATTCGCTTTAGCGTCATTATGTTGATACTGACCAGCATGGGGGGATGCACATCCCCTGCCCCCCGCATGGCCGACACGCATTATAATATCGAAACGTCAGTTCCGCCGACCCGCTATGGCACCGAGGCGTCGATCCAGCTTCGTAAGCTGGATATGCGCGGCATCCAGTCAAGCCGTGCTTTGGTGATTATCAGTGCTACGGATCCGATCCAGCTACAAGAAAACCGCGGGCATTACTGGCATAGCGCCCCGGCCTTGTTATTAAAACGCACGATCAGCGAGACGCTGGATAGTGCCAGCTACGATATCCGCTTTGGCACAAATGTAACTATGCAAGATCCAGATTACACGATGGACATTGATATGCGTCTATTCGCTTTTACGCCTGATGCGCATGCCATTGTCGAAATGGGATTTGTCATACGCAACCAGGATGATGATATAGTGCTACATGATGTGCTGCGCAAAACAGCGTCGCTTGACGGGGTATCATCGCTGGATGGGGTGCATGGATTACAGATCGCACTGGCCAAGACACTTGAGGCATTATCAGCAAGATTGGCCTGTCATGTGACATCATCAAAAATATCAACATTGTCAAAATGCTGACCTTCACCGCACCAATCATCATCAAATGTGGCTGGCCAGACCGTACCGCGATCAAAAATCACAGATGAACTTTCCAGCGGGGCTTCGGGATGCGGGGCATGACGGCGACAACGGCCTTCTTGCGCCTTGGTGCTGATACGGTCATGCATCACATCCCAAAAGCGGCATTCTTGGCAATAGGGGCGCGTCACCAGTTTATCAGCCATGCCGCCCTCACCGTTTCCAGAAATACAGACATACCTTATTGCCTGTTTTCAAGGGAATAAAATCAACTTTATGCGCAATAGATTTTATCAAACGCAAACCATGCCCACCTTCATGTAACGGCTTGCCTGCTGATGTCCATGTCGCCGGATCAGACGGTAAGGCATTATCAACCACTTCGATATAAAGCCGCAGATCGGTTGCCTTTAGATGCAGAACGAAATGGCCTGATTTGTCATGCGCGGCGAATCCGTGTCGCACAATATTCTGCAACACTTCGCCAAGCGCAATACTTACATCCATTTCCATATCCTGCCAGCCATTGCGCGCCATATAGTGCCGCACAGCATTACGCGCGGGGGCAAGATTAGCCGCAATGGCGGCAAAACGAAGCTTTGGGTTTTGCTGGCTAGCCATCATCTTCACCCGATGAAATGACCAGCAAAGTTGCATCATCATGCGTCACCAAATTGCCTTTTTCAAATAGCTGCATAACGCCATTCAATTTGGCACTAACGTCACGTCCTTTGAGATTTTTCACAAGCGTAACAAAGCGAGACATGCCCAGCTCCAAACCCCGATTACGGGCTTCGGTGATGCCATCAGTTGCTAGATATAGATAGCCACAATCCAAGGTGATTTGCGCCGGGTGCAGATCATCATCTTCAAACGGAATGACGCCCAATGGCGCCACCTGTGCTGCAATTGTGATGATCGTGCCATCTTGTTTGACCCAGACAACCGGCGTATGCCCACAATTTATCATTTTTATTTCATCTGTCGAACAATCAAGCCACCCCATGACAAAGGTAATAAATTGGCCTGACGGCTGATTAATAAACTCGTCATTCATGGTGCGGACTATTGTTTCAACACTGAAATTCTGGCGGGCAAGATATCTGAATAAAGCGATGCAACGTGCCATCAGCAAAGATGCCGCAATGCCTTTGCCCGCGACATCACCCTGACAAAAGGCAAGACGATTCCCAACCATGAAATAGTCAAAAAAATCACCCGATAGCTGACGTGAGGTCAAAGTCTGACCAGCTGCATACCCGCCTTGTTCGGGCACAGGCATCAAAAGTGCCTGCGCCTCTTGTGCTTGCCCTAGATCGCGGCGTAACAAGGCATCTTTGGTGACCTGCTCAGCCAGACGGAAATTCGAAATCGCCAAAGCCAGCGCCCCTGCCAACGATTCAAGTAAGGATAAATCACTTTGCCGGAAATGCTGAATATGGTGATTATGACGGCGGTTTATCGCCTGAATCACGCCAAAGGACTTTGTGCCAAAACGCACAGGCACCGTGGCGGTGGATAAGGTTTTAAACCCGCTTTGCTTATCAACCTTGGTAAAATGCCTATCATCATGGGTGGCATCTGCGACAAGATTGGATTTACCTTCATGAAAGACGCGGCCAACCAGACCAAGCCCGTGCGGCACTTTCAAACCGGTGATATTGACAGGCCCGTCGCAGATCACACATTCAAGCACCGCTTGATCGGGGCGATGTAAAAACAGGGAAATAGCCTCAGCCGATAGATTATCAAGGATGTGTGGAATCGCCCACCGCAAGCCTTCAAGATAATCGCCCGTCTCGGCATATCGCTGAACCATGCCGTTCATCAAAGTGATATTGCCGTCACTAACTGACGTCATGGATGAAGCGGAAACAGCCATCTTGGTTTCAGCTAAAATTACCAGGTTTAAGCGAACTCATATCTGGGTCATCGCCATGCTCGACCGGATTGGGCTGGTCAACCGACATACCGGCAGCAGGTTTTACATCGGTTTTTAAGTCATCTTCGTGATCTTTAATATCAGCAAGCAAGGCTCTGGTAAGCGCTTCATCAGAAACCGCCTCACCAAAGGGAGTATTTGCCGTTTCTGTTGCCCCAAATTCCGGCGAGTCCATATTTAGCAGTAATGTTTCCACTTCATTGTCATCTGAGATGGTATCGGCCTCGTCTAACAGATTTTGCATAAGCGGGTCGTCATTTTGCTGGGCGTGCGAAATGGGGTCATCGCCAGCAAATGATGCAGAAAAAGCATCGCCGCCGCCTAGACCCAGGGCACCTGTATCTTCGACATGATCAATGACCTTTGTAATTGGCAAAATCGTTTCCAGCTTGGCCATTTGCAACACACGATAAATTGCCGAACTGGCTGTCATAAAATTGATGGTGATATTATTTTGCAGACAATGCTGGCGTGCCAGAAGCAACACGGCAATGCCGCTCGAATCAATATAGGTAACGTCAGAAGCATCAATATCCAGCTGCGTAATGCCGATGATATCAACGATGTCATTCTTCATATCCGACGTTGTTTGTAAATCAACATCACCTGACAAAACCAATATGGCAATGTCGCCATTTATACGAATATCAAAAGCCATCTTCACCTCATTATTTATTAATTAACTAATGAAAACACCGCCCGGAGGGCCCGGGCGGCGCGTGATTGATATTTAGAAACGTATGTCAGGTGCTACAATGTTATATAAGCCATCACCACCACAATAACCAACTTCAAGTGCATGCGATGTCACACTCAAATTGCCTGTTGGCGTGCTTGTTTTACGAATAACCAACACACCTTGAGATGTCACAGCGTTTAAATTTCCTGCTGTTGCGTTAGTATTATCAGCAAGACCACCAGAAGCAACGACCAAACCAACACATGATGGGGAAGATGAAACAGTTGGTATT
>NZ_CBFHNB010000058.1:0-13903 GCF_965657105.1 Puniceispirillum sp. (SeqCode) | reverse complement strand
TGATATAGCCGCGATCATCTATCGGTCATCGCTACGCTCAGGCCGGATGATGCTTAGCGATTCTGTCGGTTTTCGATCAGGTCGTCAACAACGGCTGGATCGGTTAATGTTGATGTGTCACCAAGCTGGTCAAATTCATTCGCGGCAATTTTTCGCAATATCCGTCGCATAATCTTGCCAGACCGCGTTTTGGGTAATTGGGGTGCCCATTGCAACAAATCAGGAGTTGCGATCGGCCCAATTTCTTTGCGCGTCCATTGGCGTAATTCGGCAAGAAGAGCGTCGCTGGCTTCAATACCAGCAACCAATGTGACATAGGCATAGATGCCCTGTCCCTTAATATCATGTGGATAGCCAACCACAGCCGCTTCGGCAACATGTTGATGCGCTACCAAGGCAGACTCGATTTCGGCGGTGCCCATACGATGCCCCGAAACATTCAGAACATCATCGACACGTCCGGTGATCCAGTAATAGCCATCTTCGTCGCGCCGTGCGCCATCGCCGGTGAAATAGCGGCCAGGAAAGGTGGTGAAATAGGTTTCAATGAAACGCTGATGATCCCCATAAACTGTGCGCATTTGGCCTGGCCATGAATGATCGATACACAGATTACCCTCGACAGCACCGTCCAGCGGATTATTGTCGCCATCAACCAACACCGGCTTGACCCCAAAGAAAGGCCGGGTTGCCGATCCGGGTTTGGTGGCTGTTGCGCCAGGCAAAGGCGTAATCATGATGCCACCGGTTTCGGTCTGCCACCATGTATCGACAATCGGACAGCGCTTTTCACCAACCACCTCGTGATACCACATCCAGGCTTCGGGATTGATCGGCTCACCCACGGTTCCCAACAGGCGAAGTGATGAGCGATCGCATTTCTTGACGGGTGCATCGCCTTCACGCATCAAGGCGCGGATAGCGGTTGGCGCGGTATAGAAAATATTGACCTTGTGCTTTTCAACAACCTGCCAGAAGCGTGAACTATCAGGATAAGTAGGCACGCCCTCGAACATCAGCGATACCGCCCCATTCGCCAGCGGTCCATATACGATATAGCTATGGCCTGTCACCCAGCCAACATCGGCTGTGCACCAGTAGATTTCGTTGTCATGATAGTCGAACACATAATGATGCGTCATCGACGCATAGACCATATAGCCACCGGTTGTGTGTAACACCCCTTTGGGTTTGCCTGTTGATCCCGATGTATAGAGAATGAACATCGGATCTTCGGCATTCATTTCTTCGGGTGGGCAATCAGCCGCGGCCACCTGCATCGCTTCGTGGTACCAGACATCACGGCCTTCAACCCAGTCGATGGCACCGCCTGTTCGCTTGACCACAATGCAGGATGTGCAGTCAGGACAGTTTACCAGCGCCGCATCCGTATTGGCTTTCAAGGGAATAGGCTTGCCACCACGAACGCCTTCATCGGCGGTGATAACCATATTCGAATCGCAATCTTTGATCCGGCCAGCCAGCGCGTCAGGCGAAAATCCGCCAAACACAACCGAATGCACCGCGCCAATGCGCACGCAGGCAAGCATCGCCACGGTGGCTTCCGGGATCATCGGCATATAGATGGTTATGCGGTCACCTTTTTTGGCGCCGTTTGCTTTGAGCACATTGGCAAATTTGCAGACCTCTTCATGCAGTTCGCGATATGAGATATGCCGGTGATCATTCGGATCATCGCCTTCCCAAATGATCGCAGTCTGATCGCCGCGGCTTTGTAAATGCCGGTCAAGACAATTAACCGATGCGTTCAAAGTGCCATCGGCATACCAGTTGATATGCAGATTATTTGCATCATAGGAAACATCGCTGACATGGCTATAGGGCTTTATCCAGTCGATGCGCTTGCCATGCGTGTCCCAGAACGCATCCGGATCAGCAATCGAGGCCTCATAGAGGGCTTTATATTGTGCGTCATCCGCATGTGCTTGTGCTGCCAATTCCTGACTTGGCGTGAAAACTGAATCTGCGTCCATTAACCTCTCCATCATCGGCGTTAGCCTGTTTTGTTCAGCCTATTAACTGGAAGGCGTGATGGCAAGACTGAGATGCACAGAATTTATAGGTTATAGGTCAGGATGCGTTTCACCACTGGCAAGAGCATCAATAAGGGCTTCGGCATCGTCGCGGTTGGCAACGTTTAGAACTTGATGACAAATGCGCATTGCAAAGCCAGCACGTGCCAGTGATCCCAGATGCCGATTGCGTAAAATCTGTGGATCGGTTGTGCTGGATGTCGTCGTATAAACGCCAAGCCGACGGCGCCGTGCAAACCGGAAAGCGGCCAGTAATTCACCATCTTCAACATATTCGTCGGCTTCATCAATGGCGGCATCAATATCGTCATTAGTGATTTCATGCTGGCGCAAACGTTGCCGAATGACACGTGCCGAACGCCCCTGATTACGCTGGCTGCGCGCTTGACTGCGCGCAAAGACATCATCCTGCACATATCCAAATTCGGCGCATTGGGCAATGGTTTCGGCAATCGCGGCTTCGATATCGGCAGCGTCGGCATCGGCAAGTTTGCGTGTCGCGAAACGTGCCAGCACCTGACCAAGCCGATGCTGGGATGTGGCATAGCGGCCAAGATAATGCACAGCTTTATTCATAAGCCGTTTTTTAATCCTGGTTTGATCCATATTGTCATTTCGCTATCTGCTAGTTGCTATCGGGGCCGGCACCAGTCTATGCCGAAACCATGTCGATGCCAAACCGCATATCACCGGATATCAATTATCATAGTGGGGTTTCTAGGCATTGCGCTTTTGCATCACTGGGCTTATTTTGGCGGCATGAACAAAATGGCCAAAAACAACCAGACGCTGAATCAAACCGCACCCTCATCATCGGATGCGGATAAGCTGTCAGACGAAACGACGGACAGCTATATCATACGGCCGGTCAAAATCGGCAAACTCAACACTATTGGCATGTATACATTATATATGCGCGAAGTGCGCCGCTTCATGAAAATTCTGATGCAAACGCTGATTGCGCCGGTTATGACATCGGTTTTGTTTCTGATGGTATTCGCGGTGGCGGTGGGTGATCGTGCTAATCTGACTGTTGGTGTTGATTTTGTAACCTTTCTCACCCCCGGGCTGGTGATGATGAATTTGTTGCAGAATGCTTTTGCCAACACCTCGTCATCGCTTGTCGTTGGCAAGGTGCAAGGCACGATTGTTGATGTGCTGATGCCGCCGCTTGGCGCTGGCGAAGTGCTGGCAGCCATGTCACTGGCTGGGGTGACACGGGGTGTCATGGTCGGCGCGGTGACAGCATGCGCTTTGGTCATATTGGGTGGGGGCACCTTGCCAAACGCGCCATTTACAGCTTTGTTATTTATGTTTCTGGGAGCTTTGGTTATGGCCTTTGCAGGAATTCTGGCAGGGATATGGGCTAATAAATTTGACGAGATGGCGGCGATCACCAATTTTGTTATTCAGCCATTGGCCTTTCTGTCAGGCACATTTTATTCAATCAACCGTTTGCCCGCTCCCTTTGATACGATCGCGGCGCTGAATCCGGTATTTTACGCGATTGATGGGTTTCGCTTTGGCATGATTGGGGTGGCTGACCGGCCGTTGCTAACAGGCATTATATGTCTTGTTAGCCTCAATCTGGTGCTGGGTATTTTATGTTACCGTGCGCTGAAATCAGGCTATCGTTTGAAAAGCTAGTCACACATCGTATCGAAAATGTTATAAAGGCACTGATTGATGCTCAGCTTGGGTATTAAAACAGATAAAGGATAAAATCTAATGGCCGAAACACGTAATCAGAATGACGGCATTTTGCCTGTGCAGTCGCTTCGCGTTGCGGCGGATGCGGGGGTTATTCTTTCGGGTGACAATGATTTTATCGATGGCCAGATGCAACCAGCCAGCCTTGATTTGCGGCTTGGTGCCGAGGCTTGGCGTGTACAAGCGTCCTTCTTGCCAGGCGCCGATAGTACGGTGGCACAGAAGCTGGACAAATTCGCCATGCATAAGATTGATCTGAGCGCTGGCGCGGTGCTGGAACGTGGCTGTGTTTATATTGTCAAATTGCAGGAATCACTGGCGCTTAGTGCGGATCTATCCGCCATGGCGAATCCGAAAAGCTCGACTGGTCGTCTGGATATTTTCACCCGTCTGATTACCGATAATGCGCTGGAATTCGAAGCGGTTAGCAAAGGGTATCATGGCCCGCTTTATGCTGAAATCTCGCCGCGTACCTTTTCGGTTCTAGTACGGGCTGGATCGCGGCTATCGCAACTGCGTCTGCGCCGCGGTCAACCGCATATTTCGGATGATATGATGCAGGATCTGCAACGCAAGGTTGGGCTTGTGCATGGCACCGACGCGCCGGATATCCGTGATGGTATTGCTTTGTCGGTCAATCTGGCACCAGATACCCAAAGCGGGATGATCGGCTGGCGTGCGCGTAAACATGCAGGGCTGATCGATATTGATGCGCCTGCCAGTGTTTCGGTTAATGAATTTTGGGAACAGCTTACATCTGACGATCTGACAGCTGGTGGGTTGGTGCTGAATCCGGATGAATTCTATATTCTGGCAAGTCGTGAATTTGTAACTGTGCCGAAAGATCATGCTGCCGAAATGCGTGCTTATGATACGCGGGTTGGTGAGTTCCGCGCCCATTATGCTGGTTTTTTTGACCCCGGATTTGGCGTTGCCGAGATTGGCGCAACACCAACAAGGGCGGTGCTGGAAGTGCGCTCGCATGATGTGCCATTTCTGATCGAGCAAGATCAGACAGTCTGCCGTCTTGTTTATGAACCCATGAGCGCGATACCTGAAACGCTATATGGTAGTGGTGGCAGTGGATCAAACTATCAGTCACAGGGTTTGCGCTTGGCAAAACATTTCATTCAAGACTGATTACTTTGCCAAAATCCTTAGTTTCTTGACATTTTGGGGGAAAATGCGGATTGTCAGCATAGTTTAGAATTAGAATGCCTTATATATTTATCCACCTTCGACAGCGTTTCGGGGGTGGTTTGCTTTTTGGGGTGTGTTGATAAGCACAAAGGGTGCATTTGCTTAGTTCAAGTAAGATTACTGCCCCGCTAGAATTTTGACCATAATGATGAATGAATGATGACAAATTACGCCGAAAACAGTGCTGTTATGAACACCTACGGACGCACCGAAATCGCGTTTGTGCGCGGTGATGGCTGCTGGTTGGAAAGTGATGATGGGACGCGGTTTCTTGATTGTGCTAGCGGCATTGCAGTCAATACGCTTGGCCATGCACACCCCAAGCTGGTAGCGGCATTACAGGCACAAGCTGGCAAATTATGGCATACATCCAATCTGTACCGGATTCCGGGTCAAGAAGCGGTGGCAAAAAAACTGGCATCATTGTCAGGGCTGGATCAGGTGTTTTTCTGTAATTCAGGTGCCGAGGCGACCGAAGCATCGGTGAAGATTGCACGCCGCGCCGCGCATGAGGCAGGCATGCCCGAACGAATGACCATTCTGTGTTCGTCAGGCGCGTTTCATGGCCGGACATTGGGTATGCTGGCGGCAACTGACCGTCCAGCCTTTCGGACTGGATTTGGCCCCATGCCAGCTGGGTTTGAGCATGTTTCGTTTGGCAATATGAATAGTCTGCGTGCAGCCATGGGGCCGCATGTGGCAGCGATCATGATCGAAGCCGTGCAGGGTGAAGGCGGTGCAAAACAGGTGCCAAGCGACTATATGGCCGAAGCCAGAGCCGCGGCGGATGAATTCGGCGCGTTGATTATCGCTGATGAAGTGCAGGCAGGTATTGGCCGGACAGGCCATATGTTCTCGTTTCAGGAATCGGGTATCAAACCGGATATTGTTGCGCTTGCCAAAGGGCTTGCCGGTGGCTTTCCCGTTGGGGCCGTGATTACCAGTGAAAAAGTGGGTAATGCGATGACGCCGGGAACGCATGGATCGACCTTTGGCGGTAATCCGCTGGCAATGGCGGCGGCTGAGGTGGTGCTGGACGAATTGTCAAAGCCGGGATTTCTTGCCGATGTGCAACGGCGGGCGGCGCTGTTGGATAAGGGGCTGCGCGATCTGCAGAATAGCTATCCGCATATGATTGAAGAATTACGTGGACGCGGTTTTCTGCGCGGCATCAAATTTGCCGATGATTATAATGTTGCGACGATTATGGCGAGCTTGCGTGCACAGCATGTTCTGGCGGTGCCTGCGGCGGAAAACACCTTGCGGCTATTGCCGCCGCTGATTATCAGCGAAAATGAAATCGATATTGCGCTAGGTGCGCTTGCCCATATTTTTGAAACCCTCAAGGCGTGAAACCAAGGCCAGAAGACCTAACAGTATCAGGCCGGTTGGTTGAACAGGATTTAGATAATGCGACATTTTCTGGATATACGTGATTTTAATGCTGGCACATTGTCAGCTATTCTTGAACAGGCTGCCAGTTTAAAGGCTGACCGCAAAGCAGGTTCGGCATCAGCCAAGCCGCTTGCGGGGAAATCGGTGGCGATGATTTTTGAAAAGCCGTCAACACGCACCCGCGTATCTTTTGAGGTTGGCATCACTGAGCTTGGCGGAACACCATTGATTCTATCGGCTAGTGATATGCAGGTTGGTCGCGGCGAAAGCGTTGCCGACACTGCCAAGGTATTGTCACGCTATGTTGATGCGATCATGATCCGCTGTTTCAAGCATGACATGTTGATGACCTTGGCTGAACATGCCACTGTGCCGGTCATAAATGCGCTGACCGAATGGTCGCATCCATGCCAGATCATGGCTGATTTGCAAACCATGATCGAACGTCATGGACCACTTGCTGGCCAGTCTGTGGCCTGGCTTGGTGATGGTAATAATGTGGCTACTAGCTGGATCGAGGCGGCGGCTGTGTTTGGCTTTAAATTGAATATCGCCTGCCCCAATGGGTACGCGCCATCAAGCAAGTTACTGGCATGGGCACGCGCTCAAGGTGCTGATATCACGCTGACGGATGATGCCATGGAAGCGGCCAAGGATGTGCAAACAATTGTTACCGATGTCTGGATTTCAATGGGGGATGATGAAGGCACCCGTGCCGAAGATTTTGCCCCCTATCAGGTCAATGCCGCGATTATGGCGGCCGCGGCTGGTGATGCAATTTTCATGCATTGTCTGCCTGCTATTCGCGGTATGGAAGTCACTGCCGATGTTATTGATGGGCATCAGTCAGTTGTGTTTGACGAAGCCGAAAACCGTCTGCATGCGCAAAAGGCGATCCTGGCTTGGTGCATGGGTGGTAACTGATTTAAGTGCTTAAATGGTTGGATTATATCGAGCTGGAAGAGACAGTGTAATGGATGTTGTTGTGAATGATAATCTTCGACCAGATGCGCAGGTTCTGCCGTTTTATCTTGCTGATGAAGAAACTGGAACGCCGCTTGTACGTGGCCGTATCGCGTCGGTTGGCCATGTGGCCAGCACAATTCTGGCACGTCATGATTATCCGCAGGATGTTGCCTTGTTGCAAGCCGAAGCGCTGGCGATGACTGCCTGTCTGTCGAGCACGTTGAAATTTGCTGGTGTCTTTACCTTGCAAGCCAAAGGTGATGGCCGCGTGCGCACCCTATTTGCCGATATCACCGAAACAGGTGCTATGCGTGGCTATACCGCTTTTGACGAGGATTCTGCAGTGGTTGTGCCAGCGCATGGTATATCAAATCTGCCGCAGATTATGGGTGGCGGCTATATGGCATTCACTGTTGATGAAGGTGCTACTGGCGGCCGTTATCAGGGCATTGTCGAACTTGATGGGCCTGAATTGCGCGATGCGGCGATGGCCTGGTTTGCCAATTCCGAACAATTGGAAACAGCTGTCACAAGCACATCCGGACAGGGTGATGGTGGCTGGCAGGCATCCGCCATGATGATACAACGCGTCGCCAGCGAAGGTGGTAAAAAGCCACGCAAGGCTGACATCGAGCTACATGATGATGTCTGGCACACGGCAAAAACATTGATGGCATCAGTCAAGCAGAGTGAATTGCTTGATGCTGCAATCACACCAGAGCAGCTTGTGTTTCGTCTGTTCAATACATTGTCACCACATGTCGCACCAGCGCGCCAGGTGATCGATGAATGCCGCTGCAATATGGAAAAGGTCGAGGCGATCCTCAAACAGCTTAAGCCTGAAGAAGCCGATGATCTGCTTGATGATGACGGCAAAATTCGGGTGACATGTGAGTTCTGTAAAACCGAACGACGTTTCGGTACGGACGTTCTGGCTGGCTAATGCGCTGATTGGCTGAAGTCAGGTCTAAATCCGCCTGCGACCACCTACTATGATCACCAAATGCTACATTTTAATCTTTAACTTAATCTTTAACTGGCGCACTCTAAAGTTGATATAGGTTTCTGGAGTGATGATGATGCAAAAATTGTCCCTGCTTTTCAGCCTTGTTGCGCTGATCTTTCTTGGCGCATGCGGGGCAACGACGACAACGGTGACAGCACCGCCAAAATTTGAAGCCAATAATTACCAGCCCCTGCGGATGAATGCGCGGCGCATGGAAATTATCGAAAACTGGCAGATGCCAATCGAAGCGCCCTATATCGGTTATCTTGCCAATCCAGCCCCATCAAATGTGGTGATTGACTGGGCGTCAAATATATTGATGCCTGCTGGGGGTAGCGGTGAATTGGTGCTGGATATTTCGCGGGCGTCCTTAACCCGCACCAAGCTGGCGCGTTCGGCTGGTTTGAACAGCCTGATTACGGATGAACAGGAAAGTAAAATCGAAGCGCATATCGAAGCCCGCCTGATCTGGTTACAGCCGGTTGGCGGGTTTCAAGGCATGATAGAACTGTCGGCGCGTCATGCGTTAACCATTCCTGAATCCTCCACCGCCAATGAGCTTGATATTGCGGTGCAAGAGGCTTTGCTTGCTGCGGTGAATTTGCTCGACAAACAAGCGCGTGAAGAAGTTGCCAAAATCCCGAATATCACGGTGCCCTAAACCAGCACATATGGTTTGCAAGCACTCTGGCTGGATGATGCTTTATAAGCGCGATCATCTTTCGATCTTCGTTACACTTGATCGGATGATGCTTGATTCTTATATCATGTCGCATCATCTCTCGACCTTGCGGTCGGATGATGCTTGTTTAGCGCGATCATCTTTCTGCCATCGCTTTGCTCTGGCTGGATGATGCTTGTTTAGCGCGATCATCTTTCAGCCACCGCTTTGCTCTGGCTGGATGATGCTTTACCGCCGCCAAAATCCGGGGTTGAGCATGACAAGGACAGTAAATAATTCCAGTCGGCCAAGCAACATGCCGAACGACATGACCCATTTTGCCGGATCAGGCAACAGGGCAAAATTACCTTCTGCACCAATCAGATTACCAAGCCCCGGCCCGACATTGCTGATTGATGTGGCCGCGCCAGATAAGGCGGTGATGAAATCCAACCCCATCATGCCCAGCAAAATAGCCAGAATGACAAAACATAAAATATAGACATAGAAAAACGCCATCACCGAATCCATGACCTCGCTGGAAACCGGTTTGCGGTTATAATAGGCAAGCACAACACCATGTGGACGTAACAGCCGGCTGATCTGGACACGCGCGGTTGTCGCGAGCACCTGTAGCCTGAACACCTTGATTCCGCACGTTGTCGATCCGCCACATCCGCCGATGAACATGGCAATCAATAGCATTGTCGAGGCAAAACCACCCCAAGCTGAAAAATTAGCACTGCTATAGCCAGTTCCGGTCAAAATCGAAATTGTGTTGAAACTGGACTCACGGATCGCATGGGCAATCTTGTATCCGCCAGCTGACAGGTGCCATGCCAATAACGCCACAAGACCAATCAGAAGAATAAAGAACCATCTGACCTGTGGGTCATTCACGAGATTGCGCCAGCCACCCCGAACCATCGCCAGATAATGCGCAAAGGGCAGACTGCCAACAATCATACCGGCAATGATAATCCATTCGATTGTAACCGAATCAAACGCCCCGATTGAGGCTGTGCGCGTTGAATACCCCCCGGTTGCCAACGTCGTCATGGCATGGGTAAGCGCGTCAAATATGCCCATGCCTGCCGCCGCTAGCATCATTGTCCATATCGCTGTCAGGCCGGCATAAACCAGACCGATGCCACCTGCTAGCTGAGCCGCACGTGGCACAACCTTGTCAGCGCGCTCATAGGATTCGGTGCGGAATAACTGCATGCCGCCAACGGACAGCATTGGCAATACCGCCATCGCCATCACAATGATGCCAACGCCGCCCAGCCATTGCAAAAGCGCTCGCCACATCAGAATGCCCGGTGACGCCATCTCAATATATTGTAAAACGGTTGAACCAGTTGTGGTGATCCCTGATACCGACTCAAATAGCGCATCTGTCGGGCTGAGCTGTAATTCGCTAAACATAAAGGGAAGTGATCCAAAAACACCGATCAGCATCCACGAGCCATTGGTCAGCAAAAACGCCTGGCGTAGTCCAAGATCAAGCGGTTCACGCTGTGACGTTGCCAGCCATGTGGTGACACCGAAGAAAGCCGTGAATAAGGATGAAACGGCAAAAACCTGCCAGTCGCCAGACCCAAAATACAGATCGACACACATTGGGATCAGCATGGTCGCTGCCAGGATAGTGGTCAAAAGGCCCAGAATGTTCAAAACAGGTGAAAATTGCATTATGGTTACGGGTTAAGCCCCGACCCTTTGTCGCTAGCATGGCGCGTAAGCGCCTGTTGATCTTGAAATGTGAATCAAAGCTGCTTTCTAATGCGCTTATATATGCCGAAATCAACACCAGAAAGCAATATTTTTCCCTATGGGCGCGCCGTCGTGTTTTATGGTGATAGGTTTTCTGGCCATCAACGCGCTGGTACCGAATATATTCCAAAGCTTGGCAAAGCAGGGCTTGAACAAAGCGTAAAGACAAGGTATAAATCGGCTGTTCCTGGGGCATTATCCGTGCAATCAAGCACGCTGACCAAGAGCTTCAAACATGAATTTCACAATGCGGTGCGGACATTTCGTCTACATTTCGTCTGCACGCTTGGTAACTAACAAATTGTTTTATATTGATAAACCGCAACGGTTTTGATTCAGTTTTCACAAAGGAGATCTCAATGCAGGCGAATAATTTTGCAGGTAAGACTATTGGTATAATGGTGGCTAGCGGGTTTGATGAGGATCAGTTTATCGCCATCCAGCGCGCAATGCTTGCAAAGACTGCCAAATTGAAGATCATTTCACGCGATGCTGGCCTGACCAACTCTTGGAATGGTTCCGGGTGGGGCATGTCCTATCCGGTGGATAGCACATTATCAACAACGCTTGCTATTGATTATGATGCGCTGATCATCCCTACCGGTGCCCGTCATATTGATACGCTGTTAAATGAAGTGCATGCGAAACGCGTTCTGCGCGCCTTTTTACGTGAAGATATGCCAGTCATGATGCAGGGTGAAGCAATAAGGCTGCTTAACCTTGTCGAAGATCACGCCGCACGGGCAATCGATGCGAAAGCCGAAACTGCCGAGGTCGCGGTGGATAAAAATCTGGTTCAGATTCCGCTTGCCGAAAAACTTGAATCAGGCCTAGAAAAGTTAAATGTGGTCATGGAAGCATCTGCGGATGAAAGTCAGGCAGCCTAGTATTCAATCTGTCATTTAATTAGGTCACAGATAACGCGGCTATAGACATGAGGCGGATGCAGTGAAGTCAAAGTTATCAAATGCCGCCGTTGCTATGCCCTCGCCATGTATCTCTATTTGCCAGATGGATCCGCAGGCCGATATCTGTCTTGGTTGTTACCGTACAAGGCAGGAAATCGCCAGTTGGAGCCGTATGGATGCAGAGGCGCAACGTGACTTGCTTGATACTCTGAATGAGCGTCGCGCAGAAAAAACCGGTATCCGCCGCCGCCCTACACGGCGCCGAACGATTGCGGGTGAAGGATAAACCGAGACAGACTATGTCATCAAAATTTCATGATATGCTGGCTGAATGTTCGTATCTGCTTGCCGATGGTGCGACAGGCACAAACCTATTTGGTCGCGGCCTTGAGACAGGTTATCCACCTGAATTATGGAATGTTGAACGTCCCGACGACATTATGTGGTTGCATGATGGTTTTTTGCAAGCCGGTTCGAATCTTATCCTGACCAATTCCTTTGGCGGCACATCATTCCGTTTGAAATTGCATGATGCACAAGACCGGGTCGAAGAGCTCAATCACGCGGCGGCGATTAATGCTGTGGCGGCGGTAACAAGCCATCGCGATAAAACCGGCACCGATGCGATTGTGGCGGGGTCAATCGGCCCCACGGGTGAATTATTTGAACCGCTTGGCGCGCTGACGCCGGATTCCGCATGTGAGGCGTTCACAAAACAGGCATCTGCGCTTGCCGAAGGCGGGGTTGATATGCTGTGGGTGGAAACCATGTCGTCCACCGAAGAAGTCGATGCCGCGGTCACGGCCGCCAAAGTAACGGGTCTGCCGGTTGCGGTTACCATGACCTTTGACACAGCCAGCCGCACCATGATGGGCATCACGCCTCAGCAATTCGCCGAACAGGCGGTTGCGCTTGGCGTCGATGTGCTAGGCGCGAATTGTGGTATTGGGCCAGCCGAATTGATGCATTCGATGACCGGTATGACCGCGACCGCCTTAGCTGCCAATATCCCGATGGTGGCCAAGGGTAATTGCGGGATTCCGGCCTATGTCGAAGGGGCGATCCATTATCACGGCACCCCCGAATTAATGGCCAGCTATGCCCTGTTTGCGCGCGATGCTGGTATAAGCATCATTGGCGGCTGTTGTGGCACGACACCAGCGCATGTGGCCGCTATGAGCGCGGCTTTGGCGTCGCGTCCCGCGGGTACACTTGATCAAGATGATATGCTGGCGGTGCTTGGCACGCCATGGGCTGATGTGCAGACCTCATCCAATGCCAATGCCAATGCCAATGCCAATGATGATGCTGGTGCCGGTGGGCGTCGTGGTCGCCGTGGCCGCCGCCGCAGTTAGCTATTTTCCTGTATTGCCTCTATTTTCCCTCTATTTTGCCTGATATGGACGTGATTATGGCGTATCACAGCAAAATTGCGTGAAAGCTGGTTGCGTCAGGCAGTCATAATTTGCATACTCGCCCCGATTTTAGCCGGGGATGACCGGTCGTTTTTGGAGCTTCACTTATGCATATTTACCGCACCCATACTTGCGCTGCCCTAACCGAGGCCGCGGTCGGCGAAAAAGTTCGTATTTCCGGTTGGATCAATCGCAAGCGCGATCATGGCCAACTCGTATTTATCGACCTGCGCGATCATTACGGTTTGACGCAATGTGTTGCCGATTCTTCGGATGCTAGTTTTGCCATTGTCGAGGCGACACGTCTTGAATCGGTTGTGACCATCACAGGCGAGGTTGTGCGCCGTAGCGACGACACTATCAACACCGCATTGCCAACAGGTCATATCGAAGTGCGCATCGAAAGCTTTGAGGTGCAGTCAGCGGCAGATACATTGCCTTTGCAGGTCAATTCGGATGAAGATTCAGGCGAGGAAACACGCTTGCGTTATCGGTATCTTGATTTACGCCGTAGTCGCCCACATGCCAATATCATGTTGCGCGCGCAGATTATTCAATCAATCCGCGCCCGCATGGTCGCTCAGGGCTTTACCGAATTTCAAACACCCATTCTGACCGCATCGTCACCCGCAGGGGCGCGTGATTTTCTGGTGCCCGCACGTTTACATCCAGGCAAGTTCTATGCCCTGCCGCAAGCCCCCCAGCAGTTCAAGCAGCTGATTATGGTGTCGGGTTTTGACCGCTATTTCCAGATTGCGCCCTGTTTCCGCGATGAAGATAGCCGCGCCGACCGAAGCCCGGGCGAATTCTAC
>NZ_CBFHNB010000057.1:0-15069 GCF_965657105.1 Puniceispirillum sp. (SeqCode) | reverse complement strand
CAGCTTTCGATTATACCATTTGTATCAATCGTGGCATGGAACCGTTTTGACGCAAATATGTGATCGGCGGCTTTGATACAGGCAAGCGCATCAGGTGCCAAAGCCATGCACCCGGCTTCGGTAACGCCTATAATGGTGATGTTTTGCGTGGCTTTGCTCATGCTGAGCGCCCAGCGATCACTGCAAGCGCATTCAATGCCGCCGACGCAATCGCTGACCCCCCTAATGTACCATGCAAGGTGATAAAGGGAGGCGCAAATGGTTTTTCTAGCGTGGCATGTTTGGCTACGACAGACCTATCATCTGCCAGAGAGGCCAATGCCATTTTTGACTCAGCCGCACCAATAAAGCCGACAGGAAAGCCAAGTATCAAAGCTGGCCTTACTGACTCATCCCGCATACGTTCAAGCAAACGAAACAAAGCTGTTGGTGCATTGCCAATAACTACGATAGCGCCCTCAAGCTGTTCGTCCCACAGATCAACCGCCGCCGCCGAGCGTGTGGTTTTGTCAGCTAATGCTCTGGCAGGCGTTTGCGGATCGTTTAATGTCACCCGAACTGGGTTATCCGCAGGTAAAAAACGTCGTGTTATCCCCGATGCAACCATTTCACAATCACAAAAAATATGTGCGCCAGCTCGCAAAGCAGCAATAGCTGCCGATATAGAATGAGTATCAATAACAAGCTGTTCAGCCACATCAACCATGCCACACGCATGAATGATACGGATCGCTATTTCGGCGTCATCACCCGAAAAAGCGTCCAGCCGTGCCTGTTCACGAACATGCGCAAAGGATGCGTCGTAAATGGTCTGCGGGTCTTTGATATAGGAATAGGTTGATGTCATCAGCGCCAATCACCTATCTGATTCCTGACTGGATTTAGGTTTATAGTTACGCACCGATTCCGGTCCATGTGGATGTTTTGCATGCGGATAAGGTTGATGCGTATGCCCATGATCGTGGTCGTGGTCGTGGGCATGATCGTGGGCATGGTCATGATCATGGGCATGGTCATGCTGATGGTCACTATCAAGGCGACACGCACCGCTACAGAAGCTGTCACATAATTTACAATCTTCAACATTGCTACCGGGGGCTGAAATTCCTTGCCCCTCGACATGATGATGATGGCTTTCCTGTGCCACACCAACATCAGCTTCAAAACCCAACACCTGCGCACGGTATTTACATAAAGCACAGTTCATATTGTTATTACCATCAATGATCTCACGAACCCGATCAGCAAAAGTTGCAATCACCTTCGGATGGTCATTTAGATAGCTGGCTTTGATAAATTCGATGTCTGGATAATGACCTGCCACCTCGTCAGTAAAGCCATAAATACGGTCAATCAGAATGCCTGAAAATAGGAAATACGGAAACACAACAACACGTTTATAGCCAAGCCGCGCTACATGCTCGAGACATGGCTGGACAAGCGGAAAGGTCACGCCGCTATAGCCAACTTCTGCCCAGCCGAACCCCATACCTTCCCATAGCATCCGGCATATTTTGGAAACATTGGAATTCGCATCAGGATCAGAGGCACCACGCCCGATTACAACAAGGCAAGTCTCAGCAATATCAACCGCGCCATGGGTGGCATTCGCCTCATCAACTGCGGATTTGATCCGATCGCCAGCAGCTTGAAGCATTTGCAGATCGATCGCCAGTTCACGGCCATACTGAATCGTAATATCATGCTCAGCCGCATAGGTGTTCAGCACAGATGGAATATCATTTTTGGCATGGCCAGCCGCAAACAACATGCCAGGCACTGCCAGAACATGCGTCACCCCTTTTGCACGCAATGCATCCAGACCTGTTTTGATCACAGGTGTTGCAAATTCCAGATAGCCATATTCAACAGGCCAATCCGGAAATAATGGCGCCAGCTTTTCTGCTAGGACGGCAAATTCTGTGACCGCAGATTTTGAACGTGAACCATGGCCACATATCATCACACCATATTTTGGTGGTGTGTGCGTTTCATTAACATCATGCATTTTGTGTTGTTCCTTCGGTCACCTCGGGACGTTCGCCCCCATCAGCAACATCGTCACCAGCATTACCACTGGTGGCGTCAGCTGATTTAATATCACTATCTTTTCTTCGTTTACGGTTTATAGCCAGAATGCCAGCAAGGCCGACAGCAAGACCGCCTAGCACGGCACCCGCTATATGGCTATGACCGGCAAATTCGCCGAAATGCCCAATATGCGCAAATGCAGATACGCTACCCATATTCCAGATAATACCGAAACCGAATATCAGCAAGCAGGATTTGTTCTTATACATTCATATCTCACGTCACAAATTGTTACATCATGAAACAGAGGAGATATGTTTTGGATAGAAGCAAAGCAAAAACTAGTAACACAGCCATTTTGCTGCTTCATAGATCTTGGCTCGGGGCCCGGAATTGGATGCCTGATTTAGGTTCACCGCACCGGGATCGCTTTCATCTTGTTCACAAGTCCACCGTCCTTGGTTATGCATACTAGGAAGTTAGAATAATTACAATTACCCATAACCGTCATTAATTAGGTGAATTGCAACAACTACATTGAGCCATATCGCCTATTTGTCCTAATATCACCATGGTAACTTATTGTTAGCGGAACAAATCATCCTGATGCCTTCATTTTCCGACATTGAATTACGTGCGCTTGTTCTTATTGCAGCTATCTTGATTGACAGGATGGTTGGTGAACCTGCGCTGTTATGGCGGCACTTACCGCATCCGGTCGTTTTTTTTGGAAAATTAATCAACTTCTGTGACCAAAAACTGAACCAAAAACGCAGAAAATGGACAGGTAAAAGACGACGTCTGCATGGGCTAATGGCCATATTGATTCTTGTTGTATTTGCTGGCATTGCCGGATATGTGGCATCTTTTGGCGGGCTTCTAGCTGATGTTGTCATCGTCACTATACTCATTGCCGGCAAATCGCTACATGATCATATTGATGCTGTTGCTGTTGCTTTACGCCGCGACATTAGCTCTGCCCGATACGCAGTCAGCATGATTGTCGGGCGACAAACAGATAATCTAGATGAGGATGAGGTAGCGCGTGCCGCCATCGAAACCGGTGCCGAGAACCTATCCGATGGCGTTTTTGCCCCTGCTCTATGGTATCTTGCGCTTGGGTTACCGGGAATTCTTATCTATAAGATAACCAATACAGCTGACAGTATGATCGGTTATAAAAATGCACGTTATCTGGCCTTTGGCTATGGCGCGGCTAAATTTGATGATCTGCTGAACTATGTTCCCGCGCGTCTGACAGCTTTGCTGATCGCGCTTGCTGGTATACTCAATGGCAGATTACGGATTTCTGCCCTGTATCTTATTGCCCCTGATGCCCGCACGCATAGCTCGCCAAATGCAGGCTGGCCTGAAGCCGCTATGGCTTATGCTCTAGGCATATGGTTGGCCGGATCAAGATATTATGGGAATAGGTTAATTGTCGCGCCACGTATGAACCCTGACGGACGTATGGTTGCAAGTGATGATATACAAAGATCGCTTGGAATATTGACCACTGCACAGTTTCTGTTTCTGTTGATCATCACACTGATATTGATATGGCGGCATTTAGCCAGCTAGCGGCGGCCTAAAGACCTGCAATTTTTGCAATTCTATCCATATCAAGATGCGTCGCGATATGATCAGCTAGTTTATCCAGAATTTGATCCACCAGATCATCATAATTAAGCTGACTTTCAATCCCGCCAAGTTGCTGCATAAAGGTACTGCGAAAGTCATTACTGCTGAAAATACCATGAACATAACTGCCCGCGACCAACCCGCTTGACGATACCGCCCCTTCGGGGCGTCCTTCGATCATCAGCAAAGGGCGATCCCTATCATTTCCACGCGTTCTACCAACATGAATTTCATAACCAGAAACCGAAACCCCCGAAGCAGCTGTCGTGGCAGTAACCTGTCTGACGGTTTTGTCATTTGCCAAAAAGGTTTCAACATCAAGCAAGCCTAGCCCTTCGGCTGACCCTACCTTACCCTCAATGCCATAGGGATCATGCACCCAATTACCAAGCATCTGATACCCACCACAAAGACCCAGCACACGCCCACCGCGCCGGACATGATTGATGATATCAGCGTCCCACCCTTGTGTGCGCAGAAAGCCCAGATCAGAGATTGTCGACTTAGAACCAGGAATCAAAATAACATCCGCATCAACAGGCATAACATCGCCTGGCTGAACAAGTGTCAGATCGATATTGGGCTCAGCCGACAAAGGATCAAGATCATCAAAATTGGCAATTCGTTTCAATAAAGGCACAGCAATTTTGAGTGCCTTATCTGACCTGACCATTGATTGTGATGACCCAATATCAAGGATATCTTCGGCTGGCAAAAGCCGCGCATCAGCAAACCATGGTAATATACCAACACCGCCCCACTCTGTATGGGTTTCGATGATTTTCAAACCCTCACTAAAAAGATTAGTTTCGCCACGAAATTTATTGATTAAAAACGCTTTTATTAAATTTGAATCTGCATTATCAAGCACCATATTGGTGCCAACAAGACTAGCAATGACCCCACCTCGATCAATATCTCCGACAAGAATAACGGGGATATCAGCCGCCTGTGCAAAGCCCATATTGGCTATATCACCTGCACGTAAATTGACCTCCGCTGGACTACCTGCGCCTTCGACAATAACGATATCTGCCGTTGCGCAAAGCCGGTTAAAACTATCCATTACGCGCGGTAACAAAGTGGCTTTATGTGTGCCATATTCCTTGGCACGCATACTACCAAAGCGTTTTCCCTGAACGATAATCTGAGCACCTGTATCGGTTTCAGGTTTGAGCAAAACCGGATTCATATCAACAGAAGGGGCAACACGACAGGCCAAAGCCTGCAATGCTTGCGCCCGGCCTATCTCGCCGCCATCGCTAGTCGCGGCGGCATTGTTCGACATATTCTGTGGTTTGAAAGGTCGGACAGTCAGGCCTTGATTAGCAAAATAGCGGCACAGACCCGCGACCAGAACCGATTTACCAACATTTGAGCCCGCGCCCTGAATCATAACGCATGGCGTTGGCGCGTCTGCTGCTGGATGCACAGCGTGATCAACCATTAAAATTCAACACCAATCTGCGCCTTTATACCCGAACGGAAAGGATGTTTTATAAGCGACATATCAGTCACAAGATCGGCAATGTCGATCAGCTCTTCAGCCGCATTACGTCCGGTCAATACAACATGCGTCATGTCTGGCTTTTGTGTTTGCAGGAAGCTGATAACCTCATCAAGCGGAATATAACCGTATCGTAAGGCGATATTGATCTCATCCAGTAAAACCATCCTGTTGCCATCATCCAGAATCAACGCCTTTGCCTTTTCCCAGGCTGCGAGTGCGGCGGCAATATCACGTTCTTTATCCTGCGTTTCCCAAGTAAAGCCCTCACCCATTGTATGAAACTGGCATAGATCGCCAAAATGAGCTGTAATCAGATTACGTTCACCCGTATCCATACCCCCTTTGATAAACTGAACAACAGCACATGGCATCTGATGCGCAATGCAGCGAAAAATCATACCAAAAGCGGCCGAGGACTTTCCTTTGCCTTTGCCAGTATTGATAATAATGAGTCCTTTTTCCTGCGTCTTACTAGCCATGATTTTGTCACGCGCCTGTTTTTTCTTTGCCATTTTGCTGTTATGGCGATCAATATCGTTTGGTGCCTGATTATCGGTCATGTTGCTTCCCCCCTTCGTTTGTCAAGCTCAGCTTGCACGCTATTGCGTCTTGGTGTCCATAGGCCACGGTCGATAGCCTCTTGAAAGCGTGCCAGCATGTCGGCAAAGGCCGCGTCATTGGCCGTTTCAAGAAAATCACGCACGAGGTCATCTTCAATATAGGCTTCATATAAGGCGGAGAAATGATGTTCATCAACCATTCGCGTGGTGGCCGCAAAAGCAAACAGATAATCAACGGTTGCCAGCATTTCAAATGCCCCCTTATAGCCATGCCGCATAGCCCCCTCGATCCATTTAGGATTACTGGCGCGGCCGCGAACAACACGGCTGATTTCTTCGGCAAGGCTTCGGATAACAGGGCGCTCAGGTAATGAGTGATCGTTGTGATATACGGGCACGTCACGCCCTGACAGATGCGCCACGGCGGCAGACAGACCACCCGCAAATTGATAGTAATCGTCGCTATCGAGAATATCATGTTCACGATTATCCTGATTATGCAGCACCGCATCTGACGATGCCAACCGAGCCTCTAGCGCATCACGGGCATCAATGCCTGATAATTGTTCGCCATAAGCATATGAAGACCAGGTCAGAAAAGCCTCGGCAAAATCAGCACGTTGTTCCCAGATACCCTCATCAATCAGGGTTTGCAGACCCGCACCGTAAGCACCTGGTTTGGCACTGAAAATACGCATGGTACTTTGCCGTAACGCATCCTTATGCGGCACACCATTGTCCGTAAGCTTGGTTGTTTCGGCACGGGCAACGGCGGCAAGCGGGTTCTGGTCGTCAGGCTCATCAAGTGCCGCAACAGCCTGAACAGCGCGATCAATCAAACTCATCTGTGCAGGAAAAGCATCGCGAAAAAACCCCGAACAACGTAATGAAATGTCAATGCGCGGCCGACCAAGTACCGCCAGAGGAATAATATCAAATCCTGTCACCCGGCGCGAATTATTATCCCATTCAGGTTGCACACCCATCAAAGCCAGCGCCTGTGCGATATCATCACCGCCAGTTCGCATGTTCGATGTACCCCATGCCGACAGCACCATCGCCTTTGGCCAGTTTCCATGATCAAGCAGATATCGGTCAAGCAACGCATTCGCCGATGCCCAACCCAGACGCCACGCAACCGGTGTTGGTAAAGCCCGGCTGTCAATTGAATAGAAATTGCGTCCTGTCGGTAATACTTCCGGGCGTCCACGTGTTGGCGCACCAGAAGCACCTGCAGGCACAAATTGACCAGCAAGACCGCGTTGCAGCGCATCTCGTTCAGCCTCGCCACATGTGTTTAAGGAGGGCTTAATCACCGTTAATCCATGCGCCAGCACCTTTGCCGATGCTGGCCCCGGCGGATTGATATCACCAGCAACCAGTGCTGCCGCCAACATATCAAGGCGCTCCACTGTATCACCCTGACTTCGCCAGACATTATCAGAGATATCAGCTAGCATGGCTGGTAGAGTTCCCTGCCAAGAAACGGCACGTTCGGCTGTCAAAGGATCAAATAATTCATCACCAATCAATAATTCAAGATCATCCGCCAACGCCCGAAGTAATGAGGCATGCGCCCCCTCACCATCATAACGAGGGGTGCGCAAAATCTGGACCAGCAACGCATTCAGCAGATCAGGCGCTGCATTACGACCAAAAATATGTAAACCATCACGGATTTGCAGTTCCTTTAAGTCACAAAGAAAATTGTCAAGTTTCAGCAGTTTTTCACCAGCATCATCATCAGGAAGAATACCGCAATCTTTGGCCAGGCCAGCGCGCTCAGCATCGGTCAGAATATCGTCTAACAATGCAGCAGAACGCGCTTTATCCATGCCAGCGGCTTCGTAATATTCATCCATTTGTGACTCGATCGCCGCCATCACGCCATGCGAGTCAGCATTTGTCATCGGTGGAGTCAGGTGATCAAGCACAACCGCCGCAGTTCGGCGTTTGGCCTGCGCCCCCTCACCCGGATCATTGACAATAAAGGGATATAGATGCGGCACCGCCCCCAATATAGCCTCAGGATAGCAAGACGCACTCAACGCAAGGGCTTTGCCAGGCAGCCATTCCAGATTGCCATGCTTGCCAAAATGAACCACAGCATCCATGCCCCAAATTTCACGTAACCAGATATAAAAGGCAAAATAATTATGCGGCGGCACCAGATCAGGTGCGTGATAGGTTGCCTTTGGATCGATATTATACCCGCGCGCTGGCTGAACACCGACAACAATATGCCCAAAGGTCAGAATCGGAACGTGGAATAGCTTGCCATCAAACATAGGGTCGTTTTCAATGGCGCCCCATCGATCAATGACAGCGGATTGCACATCATCCGGCAATGACGCAAAGGCGTGCGCATAAACATCATGGGCTAGCGTTATATGGGATTCACGCCCTTGCCATCCGGCATTTGTCGGGCCTTTGCGAAGAGCCGCGATCAAATCGGCACTTGAGTCAGGTATATCAGTGATTGTGTAACCAGCCAGCTGCAAATCACGCATCGCCTGAAATGCGCTTTCCGGCGTATCAAGCCCAACCCCATTGGCAATCCGCCCATCCTTATTTGGATAATTAGCGAGGATAAGAGCGATCTTTTTATCAGCCGGCTGTTTATAGCGTAATGCACACCATTTTGCGGCTAAGCTTGCCACGAAACGGGCACGCTCTGGCACCAGCACATAATGCGTTGTCATAGCATGTGTAACAGGATCCTTGCTTAGCGGCTTTTTAAAGGCGATGGCACGCGATAAAATCCGCCCGTCCAATTCAGGCAAAGCCACATTCATCGCCAGATCCCGCGCGGTCAGACCTGCCGAATTTTCCTGCCAGTCAGAAACACGGTTTGATGCCAGAACCACCTGAAAGACCGGCGCATCAACGGTGCCAAAAGGCCCTGCCGAGCGCATATTCTGCTTGGCTGGTTGCATATTATCCATTGCCGAGGGATCAGATACAGCAAAAGAGGTCATATTTAAAATCACATCCGCTTTTGCGGCATGAAGGCATTCAGCAACGATACTGGCTGATTGGGCTTCCTTAAGACTCGATACAAAGATTGGTAGTGGATTCATACCAGCTGTTTCACAAGCCTCTATCAACCCGTCAATGGGCGCCATATCTCCAGCTTGCATAAGGGCCCGATAAAACACCAATGCCGCGATCGGCCTTTTTTGATCCCCCCATTGTGAACGAATGGTATCAAAATCCGGCACATTACAATCCGGCCAGTAAAACCCTGCCCGAAGAAGTGGTCTAGCAGGCGGTGCGTTCTGGGTATTGTCGGCAATATCGTAAAGACGCAGGAAAAAACTTTCGGCATTCATCAAGCCACCACCATCAAGATACGCGGCAAGGTCAGCGCATAGTGCGGCATCAACCGAGGATAAATAATCAAGTTCGGCATCTGGTTTGCCATCACCTGAAATGAAAATGACTTTAATATCAGTGGTTTGTGATAGCTGACGTAATTGCTGTGTACCATATGACCAGTAAGACGCCCCGCCAAGCAAACGAACAACAATAATACGCGCTTTGGCCGCTGTTTTTTCGATATATAAATCAACCGAATAGGGATGTGTCAGACTGAGGTAATTGGCGATGCGTATATCACCAATAGCTGCATTTTTTAGTTTTAATGACGCGGCCGCATTAGCCAGCAAGCTGACCTCGGTATCAGCCGAAGATAAAATGACAATATCACCTGGGGGCTGGGCTAGATCGACCGCCTCTTCAGAGTCATATAAGGCACCACTTTCATCAATTTTAAGAAGATGCATCAGCCAAACTACCGCCAAGCTGCGTTGCGATTGCCGCCCCATCAAGCCCAGCCAGACCAATCACAACAAGCTTACCGACGCTGGCCTCGGTATCACGCGCATAATAGCTATCCACACGTTTGCCAACAGCCTGCACAACCAGAGGTAATGCTTTGCCTGCTTCCTGTAAACGACCCTTGGCACGCAGAACACCATGTTGACCAGCCAGTTCGGCTAGCTGGGCGGTAAATGTTGCTGCGCTATCAATCAACCCCATCGAAATGATAAAAGAGGCAAATTCATCATGGCCGTGTTCATGTTCATGTTCATGTTCGTGATGATGATCCGGATCATCGTCATGATGATGGTGGTGGTGGTGATGTGCATGTTCGGCGCGCGCATGCGCCTGGTCTTCCATATCCAGCCCCAGGATCGCATCGATAGGGGCAACGCCGCCAGCAACCGAAATAATGGGCGTTGGTTCGTCAAGATGGCGTTCAACCATGGACCGCGCCTTTGCCGCACCGTCATCATCCAACATGTCGGCTTTTGAAATGACAATCAGATTGGCTGCGGATATCTGATCTTCGAATAATTCATCAATCGGGCTTTCGTGATCAAGTTCCGCATCCGCCGCGCGCTGGGCTTCGAGCGCCTCAAGATCATGGGCAATCCCCCCCATGGCCAGCGCTGGCCCATCAACCAATGTAACAACCCCATCAAGCATTACCCGCGATTTGATGTCTGGCCAGCCAAAGGCCTGAACCAGCGGTTGCGGCAAAGCCAGACCCGATGTTTCGATCACGATATGATCGGGGGGTGGATCCTGTGCCAGTAATGTCTGAATACTGGGCAGAAAATCATCAGCTACCGTGCAACAGATACAACCATTCGCCAGTTCGATAATATCTTCAGCACGGCAGGAATCGGCACCACATTCCTGTAACATGTCGCCATCCATTCCAATATCCCCAAACTCATTCACAATCAGCGCCAGCCGCTTGCCATTAGCCTGCATGATAATATTACGAATAAGCGTGGTCTTTCCCGAACCAAGAAAGCCGGTGATAACAGTTGCAGGAATACGGGTTTGTGACATGAAAACCTTCTTTGATTTGATATTAGAGATAACCAACTATAAAAGGCAGAACTGCGTTCTGCCTTTTAACGCATTGCGTTAGGATGCTACATCGCCGGGAAAACCAGCCCTTCGACCAGCTCGACCATATAGGCAACGCCTACACCAGCCATCAAAGCACCTGCCAAACGCGGCTGAAGTGATGCGGCTGAGGTCGCTTTCCACATATTGACAGCAACATAACCAGCTAACAGGGCAATCGCCATCTGCACAAGGCCAAAGCCAGCAAGATAGGCAATGATCGGGGTTGCTTCGGCACCAACGACTGCGGCACCATATGCCCACCCATGGAACAAACCAATGACCGCCGCACCCATTGTCATCGGCACAATTGATGTCAGCTTACCGCGCATGGCAATAACGCCTGCAATAATGACAGATGCTGTAATCACAAGCTCTGCGAATGGAAGTATAATTGCAGAGACGGTCATCATAGTTCCGGCCATAGTGCCCAGCACGAAGCCAGCAGGCATGATCGCACGCTGTTTATGAAATGCCGCGATAAGACCAATGGCTACGACAAAAGCAAAATGATCAAACCCGATGACCGGATGCCCTACACCTGACAAAAATCCATGCAACAAGGTTTGTGGCACGTCACCACCAAGCGGGTGATGCGCAAAGGCACTTGTTAGGGCCATAGATGAAAACGCGATTGCTAAAGCAAGAATTCTATGCATTTAGGTACTCCCAAAATTAAGCCCTCAGGCTGTTGCGGGGTACATTGATGACGGCGTACCATAATGGACGACATCTTCACGGCACTCCCCGACCGATTGAATCCGTATTTCAAGGCAGGTCTCCTGGCTTATGGCCAATTGTTCTCCGGCCTTCCCAGTGCTTTCAAGGCTAACCTTGGCAGACACCAGTGGCATTTCGAAGAACGACCAGTTCACAGTCGCGGGGACGGCTATGGAGTCGGATGGCTTGTTTCATCCTTAACCATATTCCCTTTTTAAGGCATGATGCTTGGCATCAAAGCCACCTCTAATACTGTTTAAAGTGTTCTCACAATACGATGAAAGAAGTCAACCAATTGCGTCATCGTTTAGCCTAACTTCGCCAGATTTGAATTGAATTATGTAACCTATCCATTTCAGCCCTGTCGCGTGGTAATCCAAAACGCATCAAGTCCGGCCATTCACGGTATATGCGTGTCCAGATTCCTGTCTGTGCAAGATGCTCATGCAAGGACAGCGCATCGGCATCACGGATCGTTTGAAACAGGAATGTACCGCCGATAATGCTCAGATTCGTATTGACCAGAATTTTTGCCAGTTCTGCTGACTGCTGTTCCAAAACGCCTTTGTGACTTTGGATCCAGTCATCATCCTGTAATGCCAAGGTTCCTGCCATTAAAGCCACATTATTCACCGCCCATGGACCCAACATGCCACGTATAGCATCGCTGTAGGCTGGTGATGTCATGGCAAAACCCAGTCGCACGCCAGCCAAACCAAAAAACTTTCCAAATGAACGCAAGTGAATGACGCAGGAATAATTCGATAATTCAGCAAAAACTTCTGCTCCTTCAGCATTATCCAGAAAGGCACCATCAATAATCAGCAGACCACCCTTGCGTTCAATTTTCGACGCCAGAGCATTCAAATCTTCATATCTGTCACCTGTGGGGTTATTTGGAAAAACAACGACCGCGTGATCAGCTTCATCCGGCATCACATCACCATCAACAATATTATGCCCAGCATCTGCCCAGCAATGGGCATGCTCATTGTAAGTAGGCTGGCGAATCCAGACAGTTCCGGTGTTCACAAGCCGTGGGATAATTTGCAAGAATGCCTGTGTGCCAGCCCCTGCCGTAACAGTTAGCTGTTCAGGCACCCTATAGGCATGTCGTGCGGCGTGAACGCAGGCCGTGAGCGAAGCAGCCGTTGGTAACGCTTGCAATGTGTCAACGGTAATGGGTGATAACGGATAGATAAACGGACTTATACCTGTCGAAAGATCAAGCATATCATCCGGTGCAAAGCCATATTGGGCTGCGGCAACGTCACTATTTCCACCATGCTCACGCATCAAAAGCCTTTATGCCCCCATCAAAGGTGATGTCACCAATCTCATCGCCTTCCCAATTTCGAAGAATAGGTGTGAAAAAGGGATCAAGCGATGCTGAAATATCATACCCAATCGCATGTAAAACCGCACCAAGCGCGACTTCGGTAGCGCGTGTTTGCCCATCACGACATTTTATCATCACGCCCAGACCCAGTTCATGAAGGGCTGCGGCATATACGCCCTCGGCTCCGGTCTTGCCTGTGATGCGGGTGCCAAAGGCGGTGGCAAGCGCGCTGCAAAGTCGCCTGTCTCCCGCCAGCAAGAGTGGGGCGGATGCAATGCCACGGATAATGCGCATGCAGGCCTCAGCCCTGTGTGGTGGTAATTGATCATGATCGGCAAATAAGGCAAAAGCACGAGCCCAATTGCCCAATGGCGCACTGACTGCTGGCGCGCCGCACCCGTCAAATCCATGCGCATAACTCAATATATCAACACCTGTCATGGCATCCAAAACACCAATAATCGATTGTTGAACCGGATGTGTAATGTCCGCATAGCCGTCGATGGTCACGCCCATCAGCTTTGCTAGAATCAGCATCCCACTATGTTTGCCGCTACAATTGTTATGAATACGTTCAGGCGTTTTTAAATTTTGCACCTGTTCAACCATAGCATTGCGTTCAATCGACCAATGACCCCCGCAAATAAGACAGCTTGGTGCCAGATCAAATTTTTGAAGCAATTGCGAGACCGCCGCACTATGTATTGGCTGACCATTATGGCTTGCACAGATGATTGACCAATCTGAATCATCAATAGCTGGACTCATTTGACCTTGTGCATATTTTTCGGCCAAAGCAATCGCTTGAAGCGGCTTCATTGCCGAGCGCGGAAAAATAGGCCGCTCGACATCACCCAATCCGATAATCACCTTTCCATCTGCGTCGCATACGGCAATATCAACCGCATGATAACTCTCTAAAGAGTGGTTACGATTAACCTTCACAATAAGCGGCTCAACGCTGTGTAAGGGTAATGTCTGACGAGGTGTTATAATCTGGGTCATGGGGCACCTATATCACGATCATTTGTCAGCCAAAACATCATTTATGATTTGCGCTTCATCGCACGGGATAATTCAGCATGCGAAAAATCTTTAAGGGCGACCGTCACGCGACCACACATATAGCGCCATTTAATCCTAGCACTTCATCCAAAACACCAAACCCGGATAAGAATATTTGTCTCCAGTGGGTCATATCCGATGGCGATAATATTGAGGCTTCGGCAGAGATCACAGTTCACTCACTTCAACAAAAGGCAAATGCCACAGGTATTTTGACAGCAGAACGCATACATCATACAACAGGATTATCGACCTGCCGATCAATTCGCGCCAATTTATAGTGGAAATTTGTCATGCGCCATTATTTCATCACCGGAGTCAGCTCAGGCATAGGGGCTGCGCTAGTATCAGCCTTGAGTCCACATGCAAAAATCACTGGCGTTGCAAGGCGTCGGGATCGGCTTGACGCTCTGGCAAACAAAAATGATAATTTTCACCCTATCGCCGCCGATGTCACCGACCAAAAAGCGATGCAGTCCGCGGTCAAGGATGCGATAAAGACCTATGGTTCGATTGATGTAGCTATCCTCAATGCTGGGATCTATACCCCACAAGATGGAAGCAAGATTGATCCAGCCGTTTTTCAACAGCATATGGATGTAAATTATATGGGCGTTATTAATGCGCTAGCGCCAATAGTTGCTGATATGACTGACAAAAAACAAGGGCATATAGCCATTACGTCATCTGTTGCTGGATGGCGAGGGCTCCCTAAATCAGCCGCCTATGGCCCCACGAAAGCCGCGCTTATTTCCCTAGCCGAGTCGCTTTATTTCGATCTAACGCCAAACGGGATCAAGCTACAGGTCATCTGCCCCGGTTTTGTTGAAAGCGAAGCCACTGCCATCAATGATTTTGAGATGCCTGATTTGTTAACAAGCGAACAAGCAGCGACACACATTCTCAACGGATTGGAGCATGACGATTTCATTGTTGATTTTCCAAAATCATTTAACCGCAAAATGAAGTTTCTGAAGTATCTGCCAGATCGGCTATTTTTCAAATTTGTCGCGCGGCAAACCGGACATAAAAAACAGTCATGAAAACAAAACAGCACACTGATATTATTCAAGCCTATGTCGCCGCCTTTACCAATCTGCGCAGTGATAATATCGACACGCTTTTAGCACTGGTTAATAATGATATTCGCTTTAGCGATCCATTCAATGATGTTCAGTCTAAAGACAGTTTTGGCGCCATTTTTGAACATATGTTTAAAACCTGCGATGATCCGCGTTTTACCGTTACGGATATCGCTTATTCGGATCAGCTAGCATATT
>NZ_CBFHNB010000056.1:0-15622 GCF_965657105.1 Puniceispirillum sp. (SeqCode) | reverse complement strand
TGAACGCATAAACATTTTCCAGCCCCGATCCACTAACGACCCGCTCAGCCGAGACATGCGGCATGGTCTGGTTCAAAAACGCCAATAGGGCTATTTCATCTGCTGTACGCGGCGCAAAAGATACATGTCCGCCTTCACCTTCGATTGGCACAAAATCACCATCTGCGGGGATTAAGGCCGAAACCCCAAGGCCGGTACCTGGCCCGATCACCAATAAAGGTGCCTTCGGGTCAGACACACCTGCACAAATCTGCACATTGCCATTTGCCGTAGGATCACTTTGCGCAAGCGCTTGGGCGGTAAAGTCATTAATGACCAGAATGCCATCAACGCCAAGTGCCTGCATCAAAGCCCCCTTGTCAAACGCCCAATGATTATTCGTCACATCAACAAGATCGTCATTCACCGGCCCGGCAACAGCAACCGAAATATAGCTGATCGAAACATCTAGTGGTGCCAGAAACGCGGCAATCGCATCGGCAAAGGTCGGGTATGATGCACATGTCATGATCCGCACATGCGCCAGCGGCGAAGTGGCATCGGCAGCCACGCCAAAGCGCACATTTGTGCCGCCGATATCTGCAACCAGTAAACTCATTCTGCTTTGTCTCACCCTATGCACAACCTAGCCCCAAGGCCACGTCATATAGCTAGAGCCCAGACACCCACAGGCAACGGCCTATGTTTGGTCGAAATAATGTTTCAGACGCATGATACTGTGTTCACCCTATCTACGTCCATAGTCAGAGACATCAAATAAAGCGTCAGCAAACGCTTTTACCCTAATTCCAGACGCGAGCCGGTATCGGCATCAAAATAAGACAGCTTTTTCATATCAAAGGCAAATTCCATATCCGTACCGGCTGTGGCTGCCGTTTCGGCATGTAGCCGCGCTGTGACTTCCTTGCCACCCAGCGACATCAGCACAAAAGTATCGGCACCAGCTGGCTCAACAACATCAACCTGACATGATGAAACATGCAGATCACGCCCTTTGCGATATTGCGCATCACCGATATCTTCTGGCCGCAGTCCAACCACGACATTGGCGGGTAGTTTTTTCGTCCGCTTTTCATGCAGAACTAGTGGCTCGCCTCCCGCCCGCTCGATGATAACATTGTAGCCGGAACCGTTTTTCTTAGCCTTGGCAGGAATCAGATTCATCGCTGGCGATCCCATGAAATCTGCAACAAACAGATTGGCTGGTTTGCTATAGATTTCGGCTGGCGTGCCGATCTGCTGAACCACACCACCTTTCATGACGACAATCTTGGTGGCCAATGTCATGGCTTCGATCTGGTCATGCGTCACATAGACCATTGATGCTTCAAGATTCTGGTGAAGTTTCTTGATTTCGGTGCGCATCTCGACGCGTAATTTTGCGTCCAGATTGGATAAAGGCTCATCAAACAAAAACAGCTTTGGATCGCGTACAAGCGCACGTCCCATGGCAACACGCTGACGCTGGCCACCGGAAAGCTGCGCCGGACGACGACTTAGTAATGGTTCGATCTGCAACTGCCGCGCTACCTCGGCCAGCTTGATATCCTGCTCTGCCTTTTCGACACCACGTACCTTCATGCCAAAGGTGATATTCTTGGCAACCGTCATAGTTGGGTAAAGCGCGTAGGATTGAAACACCATGGCAATATTACGATCTTTCGGGCTGACATGCGTCATGTCCTGACCGCCAATTTCAATCGATCCGCCGCTGATCGGTTCAAGACCGGCAATACAGTTCAGCAACGTAGATTTACCGCAACCTGATGGGCCAACAAGCACCAGGAAGTCACCTGACCCGATTGATACATTGACATCATTAAGAATATTCAACGATCCATAATTTTTGAACAGATTCTTGATTTCGAGGATTGGCACCATGTTCTTTATCCTTTAACCGAACCCGCAGTCAGACCGCGGATAAAATATTTGCCAGCGACAACATACACAACGAGCGTTGGCAAGGCCGCGATAATCGCAGATGCCATATCGACATTGTATTCTTTGACACCAGTTGTTGAATTCACAATATTATTGAGTGCCACCGTCACAGGTTGCGTTCCAGCTTGCGAAAATGACACGCCAAACAGAAAGTCATTCCATATTTGGGTGAATTGCCAGATGATCGTAACCACAATGATGGGAAGCGAAAGCGGCAGAAAAATTTCCCACAGAATGCGGAAGAAACCAGCACCATCAACTTTGGCAGCTTTCACCAGCTCGGTGGGAATGGTGACATAATAATTCCTGAAAAACAGCGTCGTAAAACCGATGCCATAAACCACATGCACAAAAATCAGCCCCGTAATTGATCCTGCCATGCCCATAAGACCCAGCATCCGCGCCATTGGCAACAGCACCACCTGAAACGGAATAAAGCAGCCGAACAGCATCAGTGAAAAAATCAGATTCGCGCCTTTGAACCGCCATTTGGCAATGACATAGCCATTAATCGCACCAATAAGCGTTGAAATCAGCACCGCAGGCACTGCCAGAAGAACCGAATTCCAGAAATAGGGACGCAGACCTTCACACTGAATCCCCGTACAGGCACTCGACCATGCGGTGCCCCAGGCTGCAAATGTTACGTCACGCGGCAAAGCCACCAATGATCCAGTACGGATTTCATCAAGGCTTTTCAGCGACGTTGTAACCATCACAAAAAGCGGCATCAGGTAATATAATGCAAACAGGCATAGCAGAATATAAAGCCCCCATCTCAAGGCCAGCTTGCCAATCATATTCGTTTGCGATGTGCTGTGAATATCATCCATCATTTTTTGCTCGCAATTCGGAATAAAGATAAGGCACCACAATCGCAAAAACGACAGCCATCATGACCATGGCCGAACTTGCCGCCTGACCGATATTGCCGCGTGAAAATGCCATCGTATACATAAAGGTCGCTGGCAGATCGGTTGCATAGCCCGGACCACCACCTGTCAGGGCAATGACCAGATCGAAACTTTTAATCGCAAGATGCGCCAATACAATAAAGGCAGACAGGAAAATGGGCGCCATCGAAGGAATGATAATCGCCGAATAAATACGCCATGTCGGGATACCATCAACTTGCGCGGCTTTGATAATTTCCTGATCAACAGATCGCAATCCTGCCAGAAACAAAGCCATGACAAAGCCCGAAGCCTGCCAGACACCGGCGATCACGACTGTATAGATCGCCATATCCGGATTGACTAACCAGTCAAAGGTAAAGCTCTCGAAACCCCAGCCTTTGACCGTGGCTTCCAGACCTAGACCCGGATTCAAAATCCATTTCCAGGCCGTACCCGTCACAATCAGTGACAAGGCCATCGGGTATAAGAAAATGGTGCGAAGCGCACCTTCGGTACGGATTTTCTGATCCAGCATAATTGCCAGAAGCAAACCCAGTATCATCGAAATGACGATGAACAGAAATCCGAAAATAAACAAATTATCGATAGCTGTATCCCAGCGCGGGGATGCAAAAAGACGGTCATATTGAAACAGACCAACAATATCATATTTCGGCAGCAGCTTGGATTTTGTCAGTGACACCCAAGCTGTCCAGCCAATAAATCCATAAACAAAAATCAAGATGGCGGCAAAGGATGGAGCCAAAACCATTTTGGGTATATGTCGCTCTAGCCATTCTGACATCTTCATCCTCCAAAAATAAACCCCGTCCGATTATAGCACCGGACGGGGCAGAATTATCTAAAGGCTATTTGCAACCGCATCAGCCAGCATCTTCACAGCATCAGCTGAAGACATGTCTGAATTGAAATGTGCTGTCACAACGTCAGTGATAGCACCGGCCTGTGCACCGCGAAGTGCCATGCCATGTGCGTAAGATGGAAGCAGTGAACCACCTTTGTTGCTATCAGCCATATCTTTGGCTGATGTATGTGCACAGCTGTCAAACTCGTCCAAAGCCACGTCAACACGTGCAGGGATTGAACCTTTGTTCAGGTTGAATACCTTCTGGAAGTTTTTACCAACGATAAGCTCGGCAAGCAGAAGCTGACCGTCTTTCTTGTCCTTACCGTCAACGCTGAACATGGCAAAGCTGTCAACATTATAGAGGAAGCCTTCACCAGGTGTTGATGCACAAAGGAAGTCCACGCCAGGCTTCTTGCCAGCAGCTAAGAATTCACCCTTTGCCCAGTCGCCCATGATCTGGAAAGCAGCTTCGCCATTCATGACCATTGCTGTTGCAAGGTTCCAGTCACGGCCTGAGAAGTTGCTGTCAACAAAACCGCGCATTGTGCGCATCTGGTCGAACACTTTAACCATTGTGTCAGACTTCAAAGTTGCTGGATCAAGATCAACGAAGGCCTTCTGGAAGAAGTCCGCGCCACCAATACCAAGGGCTACAGCTTCAAATACTGTTGCGTCCTGCCATGCCTGACCACCATGTGCCAGAGGCGTAACGCCGGCAGCTTGCAGCTTTGCTGCGGCTGCGTTGAATTCAGCCCATGTTGTTGGCATCTTGATACCGTTCCTAGACAGCACATCGGCATTTGCCCAGATCCAGTCAATACGATGAACGTTTACAGGTGCTGCGCACCAGGTATCTTCACATTTCATGTGATTGGCGATTGATGGTGGCAGAACGTCTGCCCATCCATTTGCTTTGGCAACTGAAGAAATGTCAGCAAGAACACCTTCTTCATACCATTCCTGAATGGCAGGGCCTTTCAGCTGAACAGCTGTTGGCGCGTTGCCAGCAAGAACACGTGCACGAAGTGCTGTCATGGCTGCGTCACCGCCACCACCAGCTACAGGCATGTCTGTCCATGTGCCACCGCGGCCGTCAAATTCCTGCTGCAAAACGGCAACAGATTTTGCTTCACCACCTGAAGTCCACCAGTGCAGAACCTCAGCTTGTGGTTCAGCATTAGCAGCACCTGCGGCCACAGTCATGATAGCGGCGGTTGCCACTGATACAAATTTAGAATTCATTACAATCCTCCCAGATACAAATGCATTTAAGGTGCAACACACTGACCTGAGCGGCACAGTGTTTCAATGTCGTTCTTGGTCAATTTTTGAGCGAATGCGATTTTTTTTCCCAAAATATTACACATTGTTACCTAAATATGGTTTTTGTTGCCTTTTGTTACTAAGATGCCTCTTTTGCATTACTAAGATAATGTCTTTTCGTTACCTAATTGTGAAAGATTTGTAATGTCTGTACCCACTATTTTGGTTGTTGATGACGATATGGAGATGCGCCAGATGATGGCGCAATATCTGCGCAAGCACGGTTTCATGGTGCATACAGCAGCCACAGGACGGGAAATACAGCATCATATTTTGGCTGGGCGAATCGAACTGATTTTACTTGATGTTATGCTTGGTGAGGAAAACGGCATCGAATTATGCAAGGAATTGCGCCGGGAACAGGATGTGCCGATCATTCTGGTATCGGCCTTGTCGGCAGATCATCAGCGTATGTCCGGCTATGAGGTCGGTGCCGATGATTATATTGCCAAGCCTTTCAATCCCGATCTCTTGTTGGCACGCGTCAAGGCGGTTCTGCGTCGTGTCCGGCGTTCGGCCTCGCTGAACTATCGGCGCAACACCTCGCTCTACAGCTTCGCGGGCTGGGTCTATGATGGCAAGAAAGACGAAGTGCTGTCGCCGGATGGCATTCAGATTGCCCTGTCACAACGCGAAACACGCTTGCTCAAGGTATTACTTGCTAATCCACATGTGCCCCTGACGCGCGAGGAAATCACCACGGCCATGGATGTCACCCAGGCTGGCGATATCAATATGGACAGTTCTGGCCGTGCCTTAGATGTTCTGGTAGGCCGGTTGCGTGGCAAGATTGAAGAGAACCCAAAAAATCCAGCCTTATTGAAAACCGAACGTGGCGTTGGCTATATTTTTGCAGTTGACGTAACGCAAACAGAAATCTGATGAAGATCATTCTCAGTTTACAGATGCGCGCGACGATATGGATCATCAGCGCAGGCTTGGCTGGCATCTTGTCAAGCTGGCTATGGATGTATTCCGAAGCGCAATGGAAACAGCATCTGCATAAATCATATATGTCAGGACTAAGCCTGTTCGAAACGGTGCGCGATGGCACCTCGCCAATAGATGGCTTGCAGTTAACCAAATTGTCGCTTCCGTTACAGCGTCTGGCCGAAGCGGGGCGCTTTTCGCAATTACCCGAAGTGGCACCTGCAGATCACATCACGCTAATGTCATTTGGTGTCACATCATCGACCAGCAACATTGGCCAGCGTATGGCGCTTGCAGTGATATCGCCGGATCTAAAATATCCTGTTGCCGAGCTTGAACAATCCAAGCAAACCGCGCCTGGTGCCAACCTTGCCAGCGTAACCCGTTTACTGGCCAGCTACTGCGCCAACGCCACCTTATTCATCACCTATGAAAACCGACCTTGGATACGCGTTGACGGCAATGCGATCTGGGGGTGTGAGGCAGCACCGACTGACTATCGCCTGCTTGCCGTGGCCATTCCGATTCTGGCGCTGGCCGTCCTATCGGCACTGATTGCCAATACAAGCAGCGCCTTCGTGTCCTTTGCCAGCATTCTGTCTGGCCGCTGGTCGGCGCGCGGATCAGCCAGCTATACGCCTGAGGGGCCAAGAGAACTTCGTGCGATGATTACGGCAATTAATGCGCATCGTCAGGCCGAAGGGGAATCCTTGTCAAAACGCGCGATGTTTCTATCGGGTGTCAGTCATGATCTCGGCACACCAGCTGCGCGCTTACGATTACGCGCCGCTCTGATCGAAGATGATGAACTACGCCAGAAAATGGATGCCGATATTGACCACATGACCGGCATGATCGCGAGCGTACTTGACTACACACAATCGGAAATGAATATCGAAAAGCCACGCAAAATGTCATTATTCTCGCTTGTTGATTCGGTGGTTGCCGACTTTCAGGATGCGGGCTATCCGGTGACCTTGCAGGAACAGGAAGCCAAAAAAATCTCCACCTGGACAATTTTTTCTGATAGCAAGCCAACATCCCTGCGCGGCGCCCTGCTCAAAACCAACAGAATAATTGTCACGGCACAGCCGCTTTCCCTGCAACGGGCGATCATCAATCTAATCGATAACGCGCTGAAATATGGCCGCAAGGCAATCGTGTCATTGGAAGCCTCATCGGAAATTGCCAGCATTCACATTGATGATTTTGGTACCGGCATGAGCGAAGACGAAATCGGATCGCTAACGGCTCCTTTCAAGCGTGGGGAAAATGCGGCCAGCATAGATGGCTTTGGTATGGGGCTGACGGTTGCCACCACCATCGCCGAACAGCATGGCGGCAGTCTATATTTCCAGAACACCTCGGATGGCTTGCGGGCAACGCTGACCATCGCGCGCCAATAAATAGGCACGGCAATCATCGCTTATCCTGACGGCACAGATATACTGTTTATTCCTGACTCTGCTCTTCAAAATGCTTGGCAAAGGCGGCAAAAAACTGTCCGGCCAGCTTTTTCGATGTTGACTCGATCAGCCTCGATCCCAGCTGAGCGATCTTGCCAGTCACCGCGGCACTCACATCATAGGACAGGCGCGTACCCGCACCGCCATCAATTGGGCTCAGCGTCACCTTGGCCAAGCCGGTGGCACCACCAGCAACCCCGCCACTGCCTTTTCCCGAAATGGTATAGGCATGAGGCGGTTGTAAATCGGACAAGGTCACATTGCCGCTGAAAATTGCCGAAACCGGACCGATTTTCAATTTCACCTTGGCTGATAGGTCGGTGTCGCTATCACGGGTCAGCTCTTGGCATCCCGGAATTGTCGCTGCCAGAATTTCGGTATCATTCAAGGCTGCCCATACAGTCTCTACCGGTACTGGAATATCGTATGTATCTTTAAGTTCCATGCCTGCTTCCTGCTAAATATATCCCAGCCATATCGAACTGAGTGATATAGTCATTATCTGCCAAACAATACTGAACTGACTTGGTAAAGTGCGTTATCCTAGCACCTCAATACATTACGCTGAACAGAAACCCCTATGGAACATCCAAATGGCACATGACGTCAATTATTTGCTTGAACTGGCCGATGACTGGCAACAGGCAGGGCATAAACTTGCCATAGCTTTTGTGATGCAGACATGGGGATCATCACCGCGACAGGCGGGGTCTATCATGCTGATACGTGATGATGACCATATCGAAGGTTCAGTATCAGGCGGTTGTGTCGAAGCGGCTGTTATCGAAGCCGCCTCGGCCGCACAGGCTAGCGGCACTGGCACACGTCTTGATTTTGGCGTGGCTGATGAAACCGCCTGGGATATTGGTTTGTCTTGTGGTGGGTCGATTGCTGTTCTGCTTTGCCCTGTTGGCGATCAGGGGATTGATGCTGGCACTCTTGCTTCTGCCGCCGCACACAGCCGCGCCCGCCAAACAGTCCGCTTTGCACTCAACGCCGCCACTGGCAAAAGTGAAGCCGCTATATCGATACCTGCCGAAATAACGCAATCGCAGATATATAACGACACACATTTCATATTTGTCCAGCCTCCCGCCCCGCGGCTTATCGTCGTTGGCGGCGTTCATATTGCCCAGCATCTGATACCTATGGCGCGCCGTATCGGCCTTGATGTAACGCTGATTGATCCGCGAAGCCGCTTTGCCAATGAAGCCCGTTTTATTGATTGCACCATCATCACCGAATGGCCGGAAACCGCATTGCAGACCATGACTCTGGATGCCCAGACAGCGATGATAACGCTGACGCATGATCCGAAAATTGACGATGATGCGCTGATCCCGGCGCTGGCCAGTGATATGTTTTATATCGCCGCCCTTGGCAGTCGGCGCACACATGAAAAACGCGTCACGCGATTACTGGCGGCAGGATGCGATGCCAATAGCGTTGCCCGCATTCACGCCCCTGCGGGGCTAGATATCGGCGCCAGACATCCGGCAGACATCGCCATATCGATTCTGGCTGAATTGATCGCCACACGGAATAGCCGATGATCGGACGCAAGATCACCGCCATCATTCTGGCTGCTGGCCTGTCCAAACGTATGCAGGCAGGGGCAAAATTGCTGGCACCGCTTGGCGGCACACCACTGATCAGGCATAGCGTGAAAAATATATGCCAGACCCAATTTGATGAAATCATCGTGGTGACAGGCCATAAGGCCAATTCGGTGATTGATGCGTTAGACGGCATGCCTGTAACAATTGTCAGAAACCCCGATTATACAAATGGTCAAGCTAGCTCGATAAAGGCAGGGCTGAAGGCCATGGCTAAAGACACTGATGATGTGTTGATCGCACTTGGTGACATGCCACTTATACCGCCAATACTAATCAACGAATTATGCGCGGCGCATAAAGCCAACCCTGCAGCCGATACCACCATAAGCTTGCCATTCTGCAAAGGTCAGCGCCGCAACCCGGTGATCTTTGGCAACGCATTTTTCAAATTATTGGCAACATTACAAGGCGACGAAGGTGCCCGCCCGATCATACAAGATCATGCCAGTTCCATCAGCCGAATTGAGTGGCCTGATATAGAGGTATTTATGGATGCTGACACCCCGCAAATGCTGGCTGCGATCAGGACGCATTTTGAAAAGCATTTACAATAAGACTATCAGATCCAAACGCCGAAACGCCCAAACACCAAAGCGCACAGCCCCAAATCCAACCTAGAAAAACGCCTGTAGACCAGTTTGGGCACGCCCAAGGATCAGCGCATGCACATCATGCGTGCCTTCATAGGTATTCACCGTTTCCAGATTCTGCGCATGGCGCATGATATGATACCCGATCTGAATACCATTACCGCCATGCATATCACGTGACGCGCGTGCGATATCCAAAGCCTTGCCGCAATTGTTACGCTTCATGATCGAAATGATTTCTGGCGCAAAGCGGCCTTCATCCATCAACCGTCCAAGACGCAGTGACCCTTGCAAACCCAGGGCAATTTCGGTTTGCATATCCGCCAGCTTTTTCTGGAACAATTGGGTTTGCGCTAGCGGGCGGTCAAACTGTTTGCGGTCAAGACCATATTGGCGTGCCCGATGCCAGCAATCTTCGGCGGCGCCCATAACGCCCCAGCTGATGCCATAACGGGCACGGTTAAGACAACCAAATGGCCCTTTCAACCCTTCGACATGCGGCAGAATCGCATCTTCACCAACCTCAACCGCATCCATAACAATTTCACCAGTCACCGACGCGCGCAATGACAGCTTACCACCAATTTTAGGCGCAGACAGACCAGCCATATCTTTTTCCAGAATAAAACCTTTTATCTTGCCATCATGCGCATCTGATTTGGCCCAGACGACAAACACATCGGCGATAGGCGCGTTCGAAATCCACATTTTCGAACCTGTAATCCGATAGCCACCCTTGGTTTTTTCAGCCCGTGTTTTCATCGCCGCCGGGTCCGATCCGGCATCTGGTTCGGTCAAACCAAAGCACCCTATAAAATCACCACTGGCCAATTTTGGCAGATATTTCAGGCGTTGTTCTTCTGATCCATATTCATAGATCGGAAACATCACCAAAGATGACTGAACAGACATCATCGAACGATAGCCTGAATCAATGCGCTCCACTTCACGCGCAACAAGCCCATAAGCAACATAGCTGGCACCAATACCGCCATATTGTTCAGGTACCGTAACACCCAACAGTCCCGTTTCCCCCATCAGGCCAAATAACTCAGGCGCAACAGTCTCGTTCATATATGCGTTTTCTACGCGCGGCAAAAGATGCTCAGCAGCAAAGGCGGCGGCGGAATCGCGGATTAATCTTTCATCTTCTTCAAGCTGGCTTTCCAGCAGAAACGGATCATCCCATACAAAAGGCTGCATCTTCGACATAACGGTCTCCAGAACCAAAATCACCTAATCGTAAGTGGTATTGTAGGCACCATCTTTCAAGCACCCTAGCAAGCTTTCACCCTAGCAAGCTTTTATAAGAAAACCATTGATTGGTATCTCAACGGCTAAACCATTTTACCATAGCGCGCAAATGGCGTGACAGCTACACTTCTATTATGGCGCCTTCAATCTCGACATCTTCATCATTCGCTATACTTTGCCGCACATGCGGGCAAACCGGTTTCATTGGAGATGATGTCGCGCCAACAACCTGTCCGTCATGCCATGGGCATGACATAAGAAGCCACCCTGAAATGTTCGACCTGAACATCGCTCATATTGATTGTGATGCCTTTTATGCGTCAGTGGAAAAGCGTGATAATCCTGAACTCCGGGATCGGCCTGTCATTGTTGGTGGCGGCGATCGCGGCGTCGTTGCGGCGGCTTGTTATATTGCGCGTAAGGCTGGTGTTCATTCTGCGATGCCCACATGGCGCGCTATCAAAAAATGTCCAGATGCCGTGATTATCCGTCCCCGGATGAATCATTACGTTACTGTCAGCCGCCAGATACGTGACAAGATGTTCACCCTGACACCATTGGTACAACCGGTTTCGATTGACGAAGCCTTTCTTGACCTTAGCGGCACCCGTGCCGTGCATCGATGCAGTCCGGTCGAGGCGCTAGTACGTTTGCAAAGTGAAATTCGTGACGAAATCGGCATCACTGTATCGATCGGATTGAGTGGTACAAAGTCGCTGGCGAAAATGGCTTCTGATCGTGATAAGCCTGACGGGTTATTCATCATCGGCATGGATCATGTTGATGACTGGCTGGCTGGACAGGATCTTGGCGTTCTCTATGGTTTGGGCAAAGCCGCCATCGCACGGCTGAATGCCGCTGGCTTTTATACATGCGGCGATCTCGCCACTGCAGATATGCAGGCACTTCGTATCGTACTAGGCAAACAGGCAGGCCAGATTCAGGAACTTGCCCGCGGCATTGACCCGCGTCCGGTCGCGCCTAATGCCGCCGCCAAAAGTATTTCAAGCGAAACCACCTTCAATAAAAACCTGTCTAGCTTTGACGATCTGGAAGCCGAGCTTGAAGCCCTATGTTTGAAAGTATCGACCCGCCTGAAAGAAAAAGATATTCGCGGCTCACGCCTGACGATAAAATTGAAGCGCGCTAACCACCAGATATTGACGCGAAGTAAAACCATGCAAACCAGCACCAATAAGGCGCATATTCTGTTTGCCATTTCGCGCGATCTTGTCAAAGCCGAAGTCGCACCCAACCGTGCCTATCGTCTGCTTGGCGTTGGGGTCGATCAATTTGGCGATGATGCGCCCGATGCCAGTCTGTTTGATATGTTTGAAATGGATGACAAGCGGGCTGACCAGCTTGAAGAGGCGCTTGATCAGGTAACGCGCAAACTTGGTCAGGATGCGGTGATAAGCGGACGACGCTTCCAGCGCAGCAAAAAGCCGGACAAGCCAACATGATATCCAGCTTTTATCTGTTTCTGGCACTTGGGGCGGCTTGTGGTGGCTTTGTAAATGGACTAGCCGGATTTGGCACCGCCATATTTGCGCTGGGCTTCTGGCTTCATATCATGCCGCCTATGCAAGCGGTTGCAATTACCTTGGCGGTATCCATCACCACCGGCGCTCAGGGGGTGTGGGTGGTGCGCAAGGCGATCCGTGCTAACCCCCGCCGCCTATTATGGTTTCTTCTACCTGGCATATGCGGGGTGCCTATTGGCGTTGCCAGCTTGTCCTATCTTGATGCCAGCATCCTGAAGCTGGTTATTGGCATGATCTCTATCGTCTATGGTTTGTTTTTTCTCGCCCAGAGATCACTGCCGCGGGTAACCCGTTCGATGCCCGCGGCTGATGCCTTGATTGGTTTTATCTCGGGTATATTTGGCGGTGCCGCATCCCTATCAGGTGCGCTGATGATGATGTGGAACGCGGTGCGTGACTGGCAAAAGGCAGAAATTCGCGCGGTTCTGCAACCATTCAATTTTGTGGTTCTGTCATGCGGCACCGCGATGATGGCCATGAATGGTGCTTATGACATACAGACGCTTTCCTATCTGGCACTGGCAATACCTGTAGCACTTTTATCCGCGCAAGCGGGCATTGCCTTATTCAGGCGCATGCAAAGTGACGCTTTTCGGCGTCTGCTTATTGTCATGATGCTGATTTCGGGTTGCGTTCTTGTGATCCGCAATATTGTCTAAAGTCCGCCAATCTCCGATAGCATATCATCAAGCATGCCGGTTTTCACCACAGCTTTGGCACGGCGTTCTTCATTCGCGGGTCTTGGTGCCAATTCAATAGTCATCAAATGCTTCCATGCGACAGGGTTCAGGTGACGCCCGTCACCATCTCTAAATTACGCTTACCTGATAAAAATAGGCATAGCTTTCGGGGGTTTTTAATATGTCAAGGCTATCGGACTTGATAAAATCTGCCAGATAGGTCATAAACAAAACACCGTTGGGGTGTTCATAAGAACTGAGAGGCTGTCTGGCCAACCCATAGAACCTGATCCGGGCAATACCGGCGTAGGAAACGGATATAATTCCGCTCTTATACCGTGATTGCTCGTCGTTGCCACATAATCACGGAGCCTAAACATGCGACTTTTATTAAAACCCCTTATTATTCTAGCCTTTCTGATAGCCAGCCCCGCTGGTGCCGCCGATAAGATGACCGTGTTGCTGGACTGGTTTATCAATCCGGATCATGGTCCCCTTATCATCGCACAGGAAAATGGCTATTTCGCCGATGCCGGTCTTGAGGTCGAAATTATTGCCCCAGCCGACCCGTCTGCCCCACCAAAACTTGTCGCCGCCGGTCAGGCTGATCTTGCCGTGAGCTATCAACCACAACTGCACCTGCAAGTGCATGAAGGCCTGCCATTAAAGCGTGTAGGTACATTGGTTGCCACACCGCTGAACTGTCTTTTGGTTCTGGATGATGGTCCGATCAAGACACCTGCTGATTTGAAAGATCGTAAGATCGGCTTTTCGGTGGCTGGTGTTGAAGAGGCTTTACTGGCGGCAGTGCTGGGGCGTTATGGTGTGACACTTGATGATATCGAGCTTATCAACGTGAATTTTTCACTATCTCCTGCGTTAATGTCAGGTCAGGTTGATGCGGTTATCGGTGCGTTTCGTAATTTTGAGCTCAACCAGATGGATATCGAGAATGTAAAGGGGCGCTGCTTCTATATCGAAGAAGAAGGTGTGCCTCCCTATGACGAGTTGATCTATGTCGCCAATCCCGCAAAAATGGATAAGGACAAGATGGTTCGCTTTCTCAAGGCCACCGAACTAGCTACGCAATTCATCATCAATAACCCACAAAAAAGCTGGGAGATATTTTCAGCCACATCGCCGGAATTACAAGATGAGTTGAATAATCGTGCCTGGTTTGACACATTGCCGCGCTTTGCCCTGCGCCCTGCCGCGCTTGATGCGGGACGCTATTCTCAATTTGAGTCTTTTCTTTTTGACGCGGGTCTGATTGAATCAATCAATAATGTGCCTGATATTGCGATTGATATTACTGTAGAGAATTAATGGTATTTAAACAGACTCCAAAATATAAATATGACGCCCCATATTATGGGCGTCATTTCGACCAATGGCGCTTTACCTGCCCAACGGAATGGCAAGAACTAACGCGGCATAAATTCATTCTATCTCTGGCTGATGGAAGCCTGCCAGATGAGAGCTTTATCCGTTATCTGCGGCAAAATTATATTTTCCTGATCCATTTTGCTCGTGCATGGGGGCAGGTAGCAAGCATGGGTAGCGATATTGCAGAAATACGCATGGCAACAAGCATCACGCATCAGGTGATCAATTCAAAAATGCAAATGTATATTGATATGTGTAATGACTACGGCATCAGCGAACGCGAATTATTTCAAACAGAAGAAGACTCAGCCACCACGGCCTATGTGATACATTTTGAGAATGTCGGGGCATCAGGTGATTTCATAGATATGATGGCTGTATTATCGCCATCTGTTTTAGGCTATGCAGAGATTGGCAACTTTCTTGCATCATTAAGAACAGCACCTAAGTATCAACGATGGATCACGACTTACACTGATAAAAATCATCAGGTGTCATGTCATCATATCGGAAGGGTAATTGATGACGCGATTATGCATAGATTAGGTGCCGACGCCATGACAACAGCACGCTGGCAAACGCTTTGTGACCGGTTCCGTATCACCACAAAATTGGAAGCAAATTACCTGCATATGAGCCTTGCGGGGTAAATGCCCCTTTCAAGTTAGCTTTATCTTGTCATAATATCACATCACTATTTGTCAGGATGATCATGAACGAAACTTCGCATGGCACTGTAATCAATGCGCCGTCTTACGGGCATTATTTTGACCAATGGCGCAGCGCATGCCCAGTGCCATGGCAGGCCTATACACACCATGATTTTGTTACTGGACTTGCCGCATCACAGCCTGCGGCTGATTATCGTGACTGGATTGATACCTATGCCAGTGTCGAATATCAGGCATTATGCCGTGATGTTGGTTTGTTGATCGATAATGCCATCACCACACGGCTGGGCACCGATGCAAAGGCCACACCACGCTGGCATGCGCTTTGTGACCGGCTTCGAGCCGCCACCGAACTGGAAATTGATTTCTGGCAGATGGGTATGAAGGGATGAGCTTAACCGCGCCATCAGTATATCTATCAGGCACTGCCAAGCTTGAGGGACGACAATTATTT
>NZ_CBFHNB010000055.1:0-15678 GCF_965657105.1 Puniceispirillum sp. (SeqCode) | reverse complement strand
GACATGCCTCAGATGAAGGTATGATAAATAATTGACGACGTTAAATTTGAGGCTGATATGGAACAGATCATCGCTGGTGCAAATGCATCCCCTGTCGATGTAAATATGAATAATTTTATGGCCGAGGTGATCGATGGCTCGTCGCAGATGCCGGTCATCGTGCAATTCTGGGCGCCTTGGTGCGGTCCGTGCAAACAGCTAGGCCCGATTTTGGAAAAGGTCGTTGGCGCCAATACTGGCAAAGTCAAAATGGTGCGCGTCAATATTGACGAGAATGCCGAAATTGCCCAGCAGATGCGGGTACAATCAGTCCCAACCGTTTTCGGATTTGTGAATGGCCAGCCGGTTGATGGCTTTGCCGGGGCGCAGGCCGAATCATCGATCAAGCAATTTGTCGCCAAGCTGATTGCCAGTGGTGGCGGTGGCGCCGATGCGGCCAGCATGATTGAGGCTGGCAACGAAGCGGTTGACCAACAGGATTTTGCCGCGGCAATGACGCATTTCCAGCAAGCGATGGAAGCTGATCCTGAATCAGCCGAAGCGCTTGGCGGTGTTATTCGCTGTCTGACTGGCATGGGCGATCATGCCAGCGCGCGCGAGGTGGCAGATCAGCTCAGTGATGAGTATAAGGAAAACAAGGCGATCATCGCCGCGATTGCGGCGCTTGATCTTGCCGAACGGGCGGCGGAATCAGCTGGCGGGCTGGAAGCTGCACGTGCTGTTGTGGCCGCCGAACCCGAAAATCTGGATGCGCGTCAGGAATTGGCGATGGCTTTGTTCGCTGTTGGTGAAAACGCCGCGGCGATGGAACAATTACTGGAATCGATCCGCATTGATCGGACTTGGAATGACGAAGCGGCACGGGTGCAGTTGCTTGATTTCTTCACTTCGATTGGCGTTGCGAATCCCGATGTTATGAAAGCACGACGCAAGCTATCAACATTACTGTTTTCGTAAGACGATCCAGATAGATAAAGCCGCAATAATTTGTCTTATGGTGGACTAGGTTGCGTATGATCACGTTTGAAAGGATTTTCACATTATGGTGTCATCACCCTTTGCTGTAGATTTTGGCGATCTGCCATCCCAGCTGCCAATTTTCCCGCTGGCCAATGCGGTGCTGTTGCCAGGTGGACAATTGCCGCTGAATATTTTCGAGCCGCGCTATCTGGAAATGTGCCAATTTGCGCTAACCACGCCAACCCGTATGATCGGTATGATTCAGCCTTCAATGCAGGGTGATAAAGACGATCTGTTCACTATTGGCTGTGCTGGGCGCATCAGCTATTTTCAAGAGACAGATGACAACCGTTTGATGATTTCGCTGGATGGGATTTGCCGGTTCAGGTTGGATGATGACGTGGTGCAAGATGGCGGATTCCGGCTGGCCAATGTCCGCTGGGATGGCTTTGCTGCTGATATGATTGCCGATGATATGGCGCTGGAAAAAGAGCCGCTATTGGCGATTATGCGCCGCTATTTTGAAATCAAGGGGTTTGACGCTGATTGGGATAATATCGAGCGCGCCGAAAATGTGCAGCTGTTGACCACATTGGCTATGGTATGCCCGTTTGATGTATCCGAAAAGCAAGCTTTGCTAGAAGCCGAAACATTGAAAGCGCGTGCCGACCTGTTGATGGCGATGATGGAAATGGCCATTCACGGCGATGAAAGCCCGCATGAGTCGCGCCACTGATATGACGAATGATAAAAAGACTGATGATGTGACGAATGGGAGTGAAATGATGATTGATCCAACCTTGATGGATGTTCTGGTTTGTCCGATTGCGCGTTGCCCGTTGGTGTATAATGCCGAAACCAACGAACTGATCAGTGTTCAGGCGCGTAAGGCCTATCCGGTGCGCGACGGGGTGCCAATCATGCTGATCGATGAAGCCCGTGACCTCGATGATAATGATGTGCCAGCCTAGATAATTTTACTCAGATAATGGACGATGTAATGACCGCACCAACCAGCTTTCCTCTGCCACAGGAAATTCGCCTGTCACCAACCAAGGATATGCTAACGATTTCCTTTGATACAGGTGATCTGGTGACCTTGCCTGCGGAATTATTGCGGGTTGAATCACCATCAGCCGAAGTACAGGGTCATGCTCCGGATCAGAAAAAAACTCCTGCCGGAAAAGGTAATGTCCGGATCAAGGATATTGAACCAGTAGGTAATTATGCCGTGCGTCTGGCGTTTGACGATGGTCATAATACTGGTCTGTTCAGCTGGGCGTTGCTATTTGATTACGGCATGCGTAAAGACGAATTAATGCAGGCCTATGAAGCACGGCTGGCGGCAGAAGGACTGCACCGGTAATCATACGCTTAATGCGGTAATTTACCCTGCATCAAGGACGCCTTGTTAAGTTTGCCACCCGCGGCAATATGGCTGAGTGTCCGTTTTAAGGGTGAGGCATTGACCAGACTCATGCCAATGCCACTGAGTCGGCGCACGCTTCGCGGCATGTTGAAAAACAGATTATTCAAAGCGGTTGTCACCGCGCTCATCGCCAGCACTTCGACATTCCGGCCAGCGGCATAATCACGCAAGACCGATGGATGACCGGCGGTCAGGCCACGCTGATGCGCCTGTGCCAAACAATCGGCGAGCACGGCGGCATCACCAAGCGCCAGATTATAACCTTGTCCGGCAAGTGGATGAATGGCGTGAAAAGCGTCGCCTGCCAGCACTATATTGTCACTGGTTGGAGACAGGCTGAGCGCGGGTGCCAATGGCCATAAAAGCCGATCACCATCAACAGTCAGACGACCCAGATCATAACCAAAGGCAGCGTTACAGGCACTGTCGAACTGGCTATTATCCATCGCCATATGCGCGTCAGCTTCATGGGTAGGTAATGTCCAGACCAGCGAAAGCAGATTGTTCGGCATCGGCATCAAGGCAATGGGCCCGCCAACCAGAAAGCGTTGAAAGGCACTGTTGCCATGCGGCCTTTCGCTTTTCAGAACCGCGACAATGGCCGATTGCCGATGCGAAGCAGCGCGGGTCTTTAGCCCTGCTAATTTACGTAGCGGACTGTTAGCACCATCGCACGCGATCAACAGATCGCATGATATAGCGCGACCAGATGCACATGTCATATGCGCTTTCTGGCCGCTAATGGATAATGAGCTGATCGTCTCATCTTGAATATATCTGACATTTGTGCTGGTAAGGCGTTTTTTTAGAGCCGCAAATAGATGGTTATTCTCAACAACATAACCCATGGGCGCGTCATCATGCGACCAGTGCAGGTTAAAATCGCTTTTGGCCTGGCTATGTTTGTTGGTGGTTGCCGTGGCGGCACCTTCGGCCACATGCATATGCCAGATCGGTGCGGCTTTATCGGCAAGATATGACCAGACGCCAAGACAATCGAGCATTTTGGCACCTGCGGCATGGATTGTGGTTGTGCGTCGATCACGCGGGATTGATGCGGCTTCTTCGGCGCTATTAGCCGAAGCAGGGTCACTGCCGGATGATCGGTCAATGCCAGAGGATCGATCAATTAATGTCACATCATATGGCGTATGTGCCAAGGTGATGGCCATCATCAGACCCGTCAGACCGCCACCAGAAATGACAATTTCAGCTGTTTTGGGATCATTTTTCTGTTTATCTGGCATTATCACCCCTTAAAATGTTGTTGCAGTATTTGCCGCGCCATAGTTGCCAGATTGCCCCCTTCAAAACGATAGGCATGACAGCCTGCATGATGGCCTGCTTCGACATCTTTTGTATTATCGCCGATCATCACCGAGCGTGATAGATCTAGCGCCCATTTTTCAGCAAGATTGAGTATCATGCCTGGGGCAGGCTTGCGACATGCACAAGGAGTTTTCAGATCCTCGATAACGGCCAAAGGATGATGTGGGCAAAAGGCAATATCGGTGATGGTGACACCCGCCTTGCCAAGTTCGTTTTGTAAATGATTATGAAAAGCGTGCATATCGGCCTCGGTGAAAAAGCCGCGCCCAATACCACCCTGATTGGTGACGATAAATATATCCAGCCCAGCATTCGCAAATAACTGTAACGCCTCAACCGCCCCGTCAATCCACGCAAAATCGGCAATATCCCATGTATAACCATGATCGTGGGTCAGGGTATTGTCGCGGTCAATAAAGATGGCAGGTTTTTTTATCATGCTGTCCGTAAAGATTAAGGGTGCCCGAAGCGGTAAAGAGATTAATCAGAGGTTCGTTTTCAGCGATTGTTGATCTATTATATAATTAATTGTTGGCAGATCGCCAGTTCATCCTTGCTTTGATTTTAGCTGGTTCATTCGGGCTGTGCATGAAGGCCGGTGCATCTAGGTGGGGTTACGATTGCCCATTCGGACGGCATGCAATACAACTATACCACGTTCATGCTGTTATGGACGTAGGTTTATATCTTAAGGCGTGACCATGAAGTTAAACCCCGACTATTCGGTTTTTGATGGCAATATGTTTGTTCAGCTTCGGGCGTTGCTGGCCGATGTGGCCGTGCCAGAAGACAAACCTATGCTTGATCTGTCGATTGGCGAGCCGCAACTACCGGTGTCATCAATACTGACCGATGGGATTCAGACCTATAATAAGGGTTGGCAATTTTATCCAAAAGCCAATGGCACCCGCCGTTTTCGCGCAACCATCGGTGATTATATTGCGCGGCGTTGGCCAGAGGCAGCCGGACTGGTTGATGTCGATAGGGCAATCGCGCCCGTAACCGGCACCCGCGAACCGCTTTTCATGCTGGGCAATCTGGTGCAAGGCACCAAGCCCGATCCGGTGGCGCTGGTGACGAACCCGTTCTATCACGCTTGGCGCGCGGGGGGACTGGCAAGCGGTAGCGAGATTATTTTTATGAATAGTGATGTGGCGCATAATTTTCTGCCTGATCTGGATGCGATCAGTGCGGAGATATATGCACGCACAACGATCATGTATCTATGTAGCCCGACCAATCCGCATGGCTATGTTATGGATCTCGACTATCTGAAAAAGGCGCTTGGTTTGGCGCGGCGCTATGATTTTCTGCTGGTGCTGGATGAATGCTATGCGGATATCTGGCGTGGTTCGCCGCCTACGGGTTTGCTAGAAGCCGCGGCGGCGTTGCTGCTGGATAGTGGCGTCGATGATCCCTTGCATAACATGGTGATATTGAATTCACTGTCGAAGCGGTCTGGTGCGGCGGGTATCCGCGCGGGTTTCATGGCTGGCGACAGGTCAGTGATTGGGCTGTATCTAAAGCTGATTGGTAATGGCGGGTCGCTGGTGCCGACACCATTGCTGGAAATTGCCAGCGATCTATATGCAGATGAAGCGCATGTTGCCAAAATTAGGGCACATTATGACCATTCTTTTGCCCTAGCCGAACAGCATCTTGGTATCACCGCCCCAGCTGGCGGTTTCTTTCTGTGGTTGTCGGTTGGGGATGATATAGAGTTTGTAAAACGATTAATGACTGAACAAGCGGTAAAAGCTATTCCCGGATCATATATGGGGGTCGAAACAGCAGCAGGTAATCCGGGGCGCGGATATGTAAGGCTGGCTTTGGTGCATGAACATGCGGTGATCGATCAGGCATTGGCACGTATTGCCACTTTATATCAGGCTAAATAGACATTAATTGACTTAACATTTGACTTAATAATTGACTTAATAATTTACCGGGGCACCCACGCTACATGCCTTTAATATTTGGGTGACGACGAATACTGGCTGTTATAGATTACAGGCCGAAAAGAATGGAACTATCAGCATAGATATGCAGGACGAAACCGAAAAGAAACCACTTTTATCTACCGCGGTTGCCCGCTTTCTCCAGCATCGTCTGATGGAGCTGGTTGGCCTGTGCCTATTTGGGCTGGGCTGTCTGGTCATGGCTGCCCTTGCCAGCGCGCATAGTGGCGATCCGTCATGGAGCACTGCATCAAATGCGATCGTGCGCAACTGGCTGGGCCCGATCGGGGCCAATCTATCATCGGGTCTACTAAGCGCGATTGGTTTTGGCTCTTTTGCCTTGGCTGCAATCCCGATCCTGTGGGGTATAAGGCTTATCCGCAAGCGGGTTATCACTCATTTTCGTATCCGTTTCTTTATGGCACCCTTGTGTCTGATCTTACTGGCCGCAGCAATTCAGGGTCTAGCTGGTGGTGGGGCGACCGCGCTTGGCGGCGCTGCCGGGGCGTTAGTGCTGGGATGGTCACTGCAATTTATTGATCCTCTACCCGAAATATTAGGTTTTGGCACAGCGCATTATCTGGGGCTGGCTTTTGGGGTTCTTGGTGTCTGGAGCTGGCTGTGGTCAGCCGCCCTGTCACGCCAGCAATGGCTAGGATTGGGGCTGGGATTAGGACGTGTAACCGGTAGTATAACAGGAAGCATAAAAAACGTGTTTGGCGTGGCTGGCAATATGATGGCGCGTGACGAAAGCGTTGAAAAGCCAGTCAAGAAAACCAAGCCAAAACGCAATAACAAAACGCGTCAGGAACCAGTTCTGGTGGCAGGTGCCAGCGTCGATGAGGCCGAAACCAAAACCGCCGGACGCGCGACCAAAGCTGGCAAGGGCAAACAGACAGTGCTTGATTTCGATGCCGCTACGGGATTCAAATTACCGCCGCAAAAGCTGTTACAGGCGCCAGGCAAAAGCGTAACAGTGCCCGCCAAGGCAGTGTTACAGGAACATGCCAATATGCTGGAAACTGTATTGTCTGATTTCAGCGTTAAAGGCAATATCGCCGATGTGCGTTATGGCCCTGTGGTCACTCGCTATGATCTGAATCCGGCACCTGGCACAAAATCACAAAGGGTGATTTCGCTGGCGGATGATATTGCCCGTTCGATGAGCGCGATATCAGTGCGCGTTGCGGTTGTGCCAGGCCAGAATGTGATAGGTATTGAATTACCGAATGAAGACCGGCAAACGGTGATTTTGCGTGATGTTCTGGACAGTGCTGTCTGGCGTGAAAATAACAACGCCCTGCCGATGGCGCTTGGTAAAGATATTGCGGGCGCGCCGATTGTTGTCGATCTGGCCAAAATGCCGCATTTGCTGGTCGCAGGCACCACCGGATCGGGTAAATCGGTTGGGATCAATGCGATGATCCTGTCTTTGCTTTATCGCCATACACCAGAGACTTGCCGGATGATTATGATTGATCCGAAAATGCTCGAATTATCGGTTTATGATGGGATTCCGCATTTGCTTAGCCCGGTGGTAACCGATCCGTCAAAGGCGGTGGTGGCGCTGAAATGGGCAGTGCGCGAAATGGAAAACCGTTATCGCAATATGGCGAAGATGGGCGTGCGTAATATAACCGGCTATAATGAGCGTCTTGCCGAGGCGCGCGCCAAGGGCGAAACGTTGACGCGTCGTGTGCAGACCGGATTTGATCCAGAAACCGGCAAGCCAATCCATGAAGAAGAAATTCTCGATCTGGCGCCCCTGCCCTATATTGTCGTGCTGATCGATGAGGTTGCCGATCTGATGCTGGTGGCAGGCAAGGAAATTGAAGCGGCGGTGCAACGGCTGGCGCAGATGGCGCGGGCGGCAGGCATTCATGTGATTATGGCAACCCAGCGGCCATCGGTTGATGTGATTACCGGTACGATCAAAGCTAATTTCCCGACCCGAATTAGTTTTCAGGTTACTTCAAGGATCGATAGCCGCACAATTCTAGGGGAACAAGGTGCCGAACAATTGCTGGGGCGCGGTGATATGCTGTTCATGGAAGGGGGTGGCCGCGTGATGCGTGTGCATGGCCCGTTTGTGCAAGATGGCGAAGTCGAAGCGGTTGCCAATTTTCTGCGCCTGCAAGGTGAGCCTGAATATGATGAGCGCGTGGTTGCCGATGCCGAAGATGATAATGGCGGCGGGGGTGGTGCTATGGACGGGGTTTTGCCGACCGGAAATAGCCTTTATGAGCAAGCTGTCCAACTTGTGGTGCGCGAGCAGAAAGCCTCGACAAGTTTTGTGCAGCGACATCTTAAAATCGGTTATAATCGCGCAGCCACAATTATCGAGGAAATGGAATCAAACGGCATCATCAGCGCCGCCAACCATGTGGGCAAGCGCGATGTGCTGATAACGGATGAGGCGGATAATGGGTTTTAACACAAGGATGAAGCGTCTGTCGTTAGGGTTTGTTTTCATCATCCTTATGATGCAGTTGAGCCTGACAGCACAGGCCGCCGATACCGTGAGCGCCGCCGAGAACTGGTTCGCCGATTTGACCACAATGCAGGCGGACTTCACGCAAATTTCATCGGATGGCAGTGCTGCCGAAGGCACCTTATATCTGCGACGTCCGCACCGGATGAAAATCGAATATGAAGGTGATGATGGCTTGATTCTGATCACCACGCCTGTCTGGCTGCATGTTGACCAGCCCAAGCAAAAGCGCGTGACAAGCTATCCGATTTCGGAAACCGCTTTGTCACTGATCCTTAAGGAAAAGGTTGTTCTGCGCGCTGATGATTTTCAAACTAGTGCGCGTGTGGCAGACGGCATTGCGACGATCTATTTGCGCAAGGAAAGCGGCGAAGCGGCAGGTGATCTGGCGTTGGAATTCAGTCTGAAACCGTTTCAGCTACGCAAATGGACAGTGCGTGATTCGGTTGGTGTCACCACCAGCGTGACCTTGCAGAATATGAAATTCGGCCTGACATTCCAGAATGAGCTATTCCGGCAAAGCGACTATTCGAACTAATCCCTTCTATCTGTATGCTTAACAACACTACCGACAGATATTTGGCAGATATCAATTTAATCAGCAAAGCTGAGATAGATACATAAATGAAAATAGCGACTTGGAATATCAATTCGGTGCGTCTGCGGCGTGATCTGGTAAAGCAGTTTCTGGACGAAAGTGATGTTGATGTTCTGTGTCTGCAGGAAACCAAAACTGAAGATAAAAGTTTTCCGGCGGAGTTCTTTGCTGAGGCTGGCTGGGCGCATCAGGCGATTCGTGGTGAGAAAAGCTATAATGGTGTGGCGATATTATCACGCACGCCGCTTATCGATATTGCGCATATAAACTGGGCAGGCAAGCAGGATTGCCGCCATATTTCGGCACGTACCGAAAGCGGTGTGACGATCCATAATTTCTATGTGCCAGCTGGTGGTGATGTTGCTGATCCGGACGAAAATCCCAAATTTGCGCATAAATTGACCTTTCTTGACGAGATGACCGCGCATTTTGTCCAAAACCGTCCAGAAAATGCGGTGCTGGTTGGTGATCTGAATATCGCGCCGCTGGCCGAAGATGTGTGGTCAACGAAACAGTTGTTAAAAGTGGTTAGCCATACACCCGTTGAAACTGATGGGCTGAAAGCCCTGATGGCCAAGGGAAGCTGGCATGATCCAGTACGCGCATATTTTGGCGATGACGAACAGATTTATTCATGGTGGTCCTATCGTTCGCGCGACTGGCAGGTCAATAATCGTGGTCGTCGGCTGGATCATATCTGGGTTAGTACCGACCTTGCTAATGCGGTCAGCAAAGCCGAGATACTGACAGATTACCGAAATGCGGAAAAACCATCGGATCACGTACCCACGATTATTACCTTATGATCTGTTCTTAGCGTTTGTTGTTCCCTATGCCCGTTCTGTTTGCCAGCCACCTTTGCTAGTCACCTTTGGCGGGAAAGACTTTGCACGGCATTATAAAGTGGCGTATATGCAAAAGCATGATCACATTTTTGAAAATGCATGGCCTTGGTAATGACTTTGTCATTCTGGATGCCCGCGATCCCGATAGTGGTATAGGTGCGGATATATCCGTGCGCGCTGCCAGCCTTGTCGCTGATCGCCGGCTTGGCATTGGCTGTGATCAGTTGCTGATTATCCGGCCAAGCGATAACGCTGATATTTTTATGCAGATTTTGAATCAAGATGGTTCGGTTGCTGGTGCCTGTGGGAATGGTACCCGCTGTGTTGCCGATTATGTGATGCGTGATTTAGGTGTTGATCGCCTGCTTATAGAAACCAAAAGCACGATATTATCTGCTGGACAAAGCCGGATTGGAAATGCCGATCTAATAGCGGTCAATATGGGCGCGGCGCGGCTTGACTGGCAACAGGTGCCGCTGGCACGTGCGCAGGATACGTTGCATGTTGATCTTGGTGCGGATGCGCCTGCCTTGGCGGTATGTCAATCGATGGGTAATCCACATGCGGTTATGTTCGTCGATGATGTGGCGGCTATCGATCTTGAAGCTATCGGACCCAAGCTGGAACATGCTGATATGTTTCCTGATCGTGCCAATATCTCGATTGTGCAGAAGCTGGATGATGCAAAATTCCGTATGCGCGTATGGGAGAGAAGTGTTGGCATCACGCAAGCCTGTGGGTCAGGTGCCTGTGCGGTTGGTGTTGCGGCGTATCGGCGCGGGCTAGGCGGGCGGTCGTCAGAAATCGTGATGGATGGCGGTTCGGTCTTTATCGAATGGCGTGATAACGGCACCGATGGCGGCGAGGTCATTATGACCGGTCCGGTGACCTATGTCGGACATGGCGTTCTGGATGATTCGATTTCAGCCTTGTTTGGGACTCATCATGCCAAAGCGTAATACGCCGCAAGTCGAAACCTTTGGCTGCCGTCTGAATATCTGGGAGTCCGAAGTCATTCGCGAAAAAGCCGCCGCGGCAGGTGTGCAGGATGCGATCATTTTCAATACCTGTGCGGTGACATCCGAAGCCGAAAAACAGGCGCGACAAGCGATCCGTAAAGCGCGTCGTGAAAATCCAGATAGCCAGATTATCGTGACCGGATGTGCTGCTCAAATCGCGGCCGAAAACTGGACCAGCATGGATGAAGTCGATGTGGTGCTTGGCAATCATGACAAGCTTCAGGCAGAAAGCTGGCGTGATCTTGGGTCTGCCTCTGCCGCCCGTCTTGATGATGCCCGTGAAGATGTCCGTGAAGATGCCCGTGAAGATGCCCGTGAAGGGATGGCGGCCAAAGTGGTCAGCGATATCATGCAGGTGCGCGAAATGGCATCGCATATGCTGGATGGCTTTCAGGAACATACCCGCGCCTTTTTGCAAATCCAGCAAGGCTGTGACCATCGCTGTACCTTTTGTGTCATCCCCTATGGCCGCGGCAATAACCGTTCAGCCGGTCTGCATCAGATTATCGATGCGGCACAAGCACTGGTTGATGGGGGGGCGTGCGAAATTGTTCTGACAGGCGTTGATATTACCTCATGGGGTAGTGATCTGGTAGGTCGTCCGCGTCTAGGGCGCTTAGTCCGTGCCTTGTTGCGTGAAATTCCGGCCTTGCCACGCTTGCGTCTATCTTCGATTGATCCTGCCGAAGGCGATGCCGAATTGATGGCGGTGTTGGGCGATGATGACCGGCTGATGCCGCATATGCATATTTCTGCGCAGCATGGCGATGATCTGATATTAAAGCGCATGAAGCGGCGGCATCTGGGGCGTGATATCATTCGTTTTTGTGATGAAGCACGGCGCCGTCGCCCCGATATCGTATTTGGGGCTGATATGATTGCCGGATTTCCAACCGAGGATGATGCCGCACATCAGGCAAGTTGCGATATGATCGCGCGCGCCGGTATTACGCATCTGCATGTCTTTCCCTATTCACCACGTCCAAGCACGCCAGCCGCATCGATGCCACCAGTGGCCGCCGCCGATATAAAAAACCGGGCGGCGTCCCTGCGGGATATCGGATCAGAACGGCTGTCACATCTGCTGGATAATTCAATCGGTAGTTTTGATCAGCTTCTGGTCGAGTCAGGCAATAAAGGGCATGGCCGTAATTTTTCGAAAATCCGACTACAAGGTGATTATGTGCCTGCCGGATCGCTGGTTGATGTAAAAATAACGGATCGTGACGGTCAAGAGCTGATTGCCGAAAGAGTGTAAAATGAGCTGGTTCAAGAAACTTAAAGACGGACTTGGTAAATCAACAAACAAGGTGACAGCCTCGCTATCATCGCTGAGCAATCTGTTTGGCGGGGCACGTATTGATGCCAGCTCGCTCGAAGAGGTTGAAGATGCGCTGATCAGTGCTGATCTTGGCACCGCATCGGCACAACGTCTTGCGGACAGGATGCGCAAGCATAAATTCGACGGGCCGATTAATTCTGATACGCTTGGTCAGGCGCTGGCAGATGGCATCACAGAAATTCTGGAACCAGTTGCGCAAAAGCTGGAGATTGACGCCACGCATGCACCGCATGTGGTTTTGCTGGTTGGGGTCAATGGGTCAGGAAAAACAACCACGGCTGGCAAGCTGGCACAGCAATGGCGGGATGAAGGCAAAAGCGTCATGTTGGCGGCTGGCGATACATTCCGGGCGGCGGCTATCGAACAATTGCAGATATGGGGCGCACGCACCGGCACCGAAGTGATCGCTGGCGCCCAAGGTGGTGATGCGGCGGCACTGGCGTATGAAGCGCTGGAAAAAGCCAAGGCCGCTAATATAGATGTTCTGATAGTTGATACGGCAGGGCGTCTGCAAAACCGAACCGAATTGATGGATGAACTGGCCAAGATCGTGCGGGTGATGCGCAAGCTTGATGACAGCGCGCCACATGATTCGGTGATTATTCTGGATGGCACCGTTGGTCAGAATGCGATCAGTCAGGTTAAAGCCTTTCGAGAGGTTGCCGATGTGACTGGCCTGATTGTCACCAAACTTGACGGGTCAGCCAAAGGCGGCGTTGTCGTCGCCCTAGCCGAAGAATTTGGTCTGCCAGTGCATGCGGTGGGGGTTGGCGAACAGGCGGATGATCTGCAACCCTTTGCCGCGGCCGAATTTGCCAAGGCGCTGGTCGGTATCGATACCGACTAGGGTTTGCTAAGCTTATGGCCAGGTGCCTATTTCGGAATTGCCTATTTTGGAATTAAGGCATCGGTCTTGCCACTTAACCAATAGGCAAATAGGCCGACATATTCATGAAATACGATCGCCATCGTCCGCAGGCCGCGTGGCAAATCCCAGATATGTGAAAATCCGCTTGGCAAGGTCTGGTAATCAACCGGATAGGGGATCACCCCGCTCCATCCGGCGTTTCTGAAACTGCCAACCGCCCGCGGCATATGCGACGCTGATGTGACCAGAACCCAGAATGACCCGGGTTGAGGGGATAGTAAAGTTTCGCTGTTGATCGCATTTTCATAGGTGTTACGGCTGGTATCCTCAAATAGGATGTTTGGTGAGTCAGCCATGCCCAGATCGTCAAGCAGACGTTTGATTGTCTGATTTTCCGACCATCCTTTCGGCACCAACGCGCCGGAAAAACCGGTAAATAAGATCGGCATATCAGGGAATTGGCGATGCAGGTGAAGCGCGGTTGTAAAGCGTTCGGCGGCCGCGTTTAATTGCGGCTGACCTCTGGTTTCGGAAATCTCACCATAGCCTGTATGACCGCCCAGAATGATAATGCCATCAAGCGGACGACCTTCAAGGATTGGGACATCAAAGCGGTTTTCAAGAAATTGAAGCGGGATATGTGATAGCGGCACAAAGCCGTATAATAGCGGCAAGATCACCGCCGCTATGGTCAAACGCCGCGCCCAGCGCCGGTTTTTGAACAGGCGGCATAGCAGTGCTGCCAGTAATAGCAAAAAGGGCTGGATGACAGGCTGGATAAAAATCTTCAGGATTTTTGATAATATGAAAAACATAGAACAGCTTGACAAATTTGCCAGTTTGGCGCAATAGAGATGCACATCCGGCCATCGCCGACTATCAGACCTTAGCGGGTTCCACACGTCCTTGAAGTTTTCGAGCACGGGTGCGTAAATGCTTTTATGGCGCATTCATGTAATCGCTGGTCTGCTGGGCATATGGTTTGGGCTTTGGAACGGATCGATAAGTAGATATGGAACGTTATGTTTGAGAATCTGAAGGACAAATTAGCCGGCGTATTTGACGGCCTTGCCAAGCGCGGTGCGCTTCGCGAAGGCGATGTTGATGCGGCTTTGCGCGAAGTTCGTCTGGCTTTGCTTGACGCCGATGTTGCCTTGCCCGTTGTCAAAACCTTTATCGAAAAGGTGCGCGAAGGCGCGGTTGGCGTCGAAGTTCTGAAATCGGTGCGTCCAGATCAACAGGTTATCAAGCTGGTTAATGACGCGCTTATCGATGCGCTTGGGGGTGATCCGGCTCCTTTGATGACAGGCACAAACCCGCCGTCAGTCATTCTGATGGCAGGTCTGCAAGGTTCGGGTAAAACCACGACTGCCGGTAAATTGGCGCGGCGTTTACGTGAACGTGACCGCAAAAAGGTAATGGTGGCCTCGCTTGACGTGACACGTCCGGCCGCGCGTGAACAATTACGACGTCTTGGTGAACAGGCCGAAGCCGGTATTCTGCCCGAGCTTGATGGCGAGTCACCCGTACAGATTGCCAAGCGCGCTTTGCAAGCGGCAAAATTACAGGCCTATGACGTGCTTATTTTGGATACGGCAGGCCGAATCAGTGTTGATGAAGCATTGATGGCCGAATTACGCGATGTCCGCGCCGCGACCAATCCACATGAAATATTGCTGGTTGCCGATGCCATGACAGGTCAGGATGCGGTAACGACAGCTTCGGCATTTAATGATGCGGTAGGTGTTACCGGTATTGTCTTGACGCGTCTTGATGGTGATGCGCGTGGTGGTGCGGCGCTGTCGATGCGGCAGATCACCGGCTGTCCGATCAAGTTTGTCGGTGTTGGCGAAAAGCAGGATGCGCTCGAAGAATTTGATCCGGCGCGTCTGGCTGGCCGTATTCTTGACATGGGCGATGTGGTTGCGCTGGTTGAAAAGGCCGCTGAAAGCATCGAGGCCGAAGAAGCCGAACGTCTGGCCCGGCGTATGGCCAAAGGCCAGTTTGATATGAATGACTTTCTTAGCCAGATTCGTCAGCTCCAGAAAATGGGTGGACTTGGCGGTATCATGAGCATGTTGCCAGGCATTGGTAAAATGCAGAAACAGATCGCCGCTGCCGGTGTCGATGACAATATGATCAAACGGCAGGAAGCCATTATCTTGTCGATGACCAAAAAGGAACGTATTTCGGTGGGCTTGCTGAATGCCTCACGCCGGAAACGTATCGCGTCCGGATCCGGCACATCAGTGCAGGATGTAAATCGTCTGGTAAAGCAATATCAGGATATGGCGCGAATGATGAAAAAGCTTGGCGGCAAAGGTGGCGCGTCTGCCATGAAAGCCCTACTTGGTGGCGGTGGCCCGTTTGGTGGTGGCGGTATGGGCGGTGCTATGGGTGGTGGCAACATGCCTGACCTGGGCGCGCTTGCAAAAGGATTGGGAGGTAAAATGCCCGGTGGATTATCAGGTGGATTATCAGGTGGGTTACCTGGCAGTTTGCCCGGACTGGGGAGCAAACCTCCTGAAGATAAGAAATAGTCTTGGGATCATATGGTCTCGTTTAACCAAAGTATTTAATAAGCCTGTGAGAGGAAAAATTCATGGCATTGAAAATCAGACTTGCACGTGGTGGTGCTAAAAAACGTCCATTTTACCGTATCGTTGTTGCCGAGGCAGCGTCGCCACGTGATGGTCGTTATGTTGAGCGGGTTGGTACATATAACCCAATGGTGCCGAAGGACCACGAACAGCGTGTGACCCTTAATAACGAACGCATTTCATTCTGGATGAGCAAAGGTGCCCAGCCAACCGAACGTGTTCAAAAGATGCTGGCATCT
>NZ_CBFHNB010000054.1:0-16153 GCF_965657105.1 Puniceispirillum sp. (SeqCode) | reverse complement strand
ACACCACAGGAGTCGGTAAAAATCTTGCCCGGAAAGGTTGCTTTCACCATGGCTTCGGCCATGGCTGAGCGTACCGCATTCAGGTTACAAGCAAATAAGATCGCACCAATCGATCCTGTTGCCTTTTTTACATATTTATCACTCATCTCATTAACCTATTCTGCGTTTGGGCTATCTTGTTTGCAATACGCAAATCAATGTGAAAAGACGGCGGGCCGTGTCGAAATCTGTTTCAACTTTACCGTTAAGCCGCGTTTGTAAAATTTCCGAGCCTTCATTATGCAAGGCACGCCGCCCCATATCGATAGCCTGAATCTGTGATGGTGATTTTGTCCGGATCGCATCATAATATGTATCACAGACAGTGAAATAGTCACGCATGACCCGTCGCATTGGCCCAAGCGCCATAAAAAATTGCACCAGATTTTGCTCGTTAGCATCACGAATATCAAAATTGATATGCCGCCCTTCAAGGCGAAGATATAGATGAAACGGCCCCGTATACTCGGGCAAATCAAAGACATTATCCTCAATGATGTCATAAATCGCAATCGCGCGCTCCTGCTCGGCTTCGGCGCTACGGCGTGGTGCATCGGCCTCGTCAAGTTCGATTTTGACAAGTCGGCGTGCTTGATCACTCTCATGTCCATCATTATTGGACATTGCTTCCCCTCGATAATGAACGCGCGCTATAAACGCTTAAAGACCAGATTATGATAATCGCGCGATCAGTCTAGTATAATCGCCAATTATGCGGGCTTTGTCATCCGGATCGTCATCGACAAAGCATGGGCGCCGAGCCCTTCGGCATTGGCAAGTTTTACACCTGCTGGGGCGATTTTGGCAAAGCTGGCCGCATCACACCCTACCAAAGTTGTACGCTTCATGAAATCAGCCACACCAAGACCAGATGAAAATTTTGCCGTGCGCGCTGTGGGCAACACATGATTGGGGCCAGCGACGTAATCTCCAATCGCTTCGGGGGTATAACGGCCAAGGAAAATAGCGCCAGCATGGCGAATGTCTCCAGCCCATTTCTCGGGGTCGTCCAGCGCTAGCTCCAGATGCTCGGCGGCAATACGGTTGGCAAGTTCAGGCATGTTTGCCATATCAGGTACAGTGATAATGGCGCCATTATCTGCCCATGATTGGCTTGCTACTGCCACCCGGTCCAGACGGGGCAGCATAGCCCTGACGGCGGCGTCAACAGCATCAGCAAAATCCGCATCATCAGTGATCATGATCGATTGAGCCGCTTCGTCATGCTCGGCCTGGGACAATAAATCAGCTGCAATCCATTCAGGATCATTCTGAGCATCGGCAATCACCAGAATTTCCGATGGCCCCGCAATAGAATCAATACCAACTGTTCCAAAGACCTGCCGCTTGGCCGTGGCCACAAAGGCATTGCCAGGCCCAACAATCTTATCAACCGACGCGATTGTCTGTGTGCCATAGGCCAATGCCGCGACCGCTTGCGCGCCGCCAATACGCCATATTTCGGTTACATCAGCCAACGCTGCTGCCGCCAGCACCAATGGATTAACATAACCATCTGGTGCGGGCACAACCATAACACGGCGCTCAACACCAGCAACCGCCGCCGGAATGGCGTTCATCAGAACCGATGATGGATAGGCCGCTTTTCCACCAGGCACATAAAGCCCTGCCGCATCAACAGGCGTATAACGCATCGCCAGCGCAACCCCGTCATCATCAAGGCCACCAAAGTCCTCTGGCACCTGTTTTTCATGAAATGCACGGATACGATCACATGCCGTCACCAGCGCCGTGCGCAATGTTGGATCCAACTCATCAAGTGCGGATTGCATCTCGGCTTTTGAAACTGCCAGTGCGGCTACATTATCTTTTTGGAAATGGTCAAATTGTGCCGTTAGATCAAGTAAGGCTGCATCACCTTCGTGGCGCACGCGCGCCAGAATAGACGCGACGATATCAGCAACATCCTGATCTGACTCGCGTTTGCTATCAAGCAATGCTGCGAATTGTGGCTCAAAATCAGCCTGATTGTAATCCAGCCTAGTTGTCATGATTGTTACAACTCTTTTCTGTTCCTAAAAGCCCATACCCTAGGCAGAGTCGTGCCAAGGATGCACTGCCGTGGGACGAGTGAGGTCAATATCCTCGGCGATAACGTCAATATCCTGAACTGATAATTTTATCGTTATATTACCTGAAAACAACAAACTTATAGTCCATTTCGCCAGTTTTGCACTCTGCTTTTCTGCCGCAGTCTGAAACGGTTCAACGTGAAGCGCCAAAAGATTGAGCAGGCTGTCCTGTCGATTGGCTGGCATACCGCTTTGTTGCACATGTTCAACATTGAAAATCTGCAACCCAGATAGCACCCGCTCATAGACATCACCGCCATCTTCAAGCGTCACACCCTCTGCCGGTGGGCGTTCCCAGCAAAACCGGTTTGCAACTAGCACAAAGCGTTTATTTGCCTTGTCGATATACATATCACTACCGGGGATGATGGCGTCCTGAAACAATGATGATAAAACTGCCAGATCATCAGCGTCCTGCGCCCGAAGCCGCAAATTGCTATTAATGCTTTTCGAAGTCTTGTCGTCACTCATGCCTGTTTGGCCTATCAGTCTGTTTCAGATTTACGGATAATTTGCGCACCGCAATTGCCGAGTTTTGTTTCCAAATGGCTGTAACCGCGATCAAGATGATAAATACGGCTAACCTTGCTTGTTCCCGTGGTAGCCAAAGCAGCGAGAACCAGAGATACAGACGCCCGCAAATCAGTCGCCATTACAGGTGCAGGCGTCAGGGTTTCACGCCCCCGTATCATTGCAAGCCCACCATCAACTTTAATGTCAGCACCCATACGAACAAGTTCCGGCACATGCATGAAACGATTTTCAAAAATCGTTTCGGATATACGCGATGATCCGTCTGCTACACACATCATCGCCATAAATTGTGCCTGGAGATCAGTCGGAAAGCCTGGAAATGGATCCGTGACAATATCAAGTGAGCGCATCCGTTTATTAGCCCGAACATTAATATAATCAGACCCCGTTTCGACATCGGCACCGGCTTCACGCAACACCATAATCAGCGCATCCAAATGTTTTGGTAACGCGCCTTGTAACCGCAGATCACCTTCGGTCATTGCTGCCGCTATGGCAAAAGTTCCAGCTTCAATCCGGTCGGCAACAACAGCATGACGTGCCGCGCCAAGACTGGCAACGCCTTCGATCACAAGAGTGTCGGTGCCAGCTCCTGTGATCTGTGCACCCATTGCGTTCAGACAATCGGCAAGATCGATGATTTCTGGTTCACGCGCAACATTTACCAATTCAGACGTGCCATCGGCAAGGGCTGCCGCCATCATAGCATTCTCGGTTGCGCCAACCGAGACCATTGGAAAGACGATCCGCGCAGCTTTCAGGCCTTTTGACGTACGTGCCTGAATATAGCCATCAGCTAGTTCGACCATCGCGCCAAGTGCCTGCATCGCACGTATATGAAGATCAACAGGCCGCGTTCCAATGGCACATCCACCTGGTAAAGACACGCGCGCTTCACCAAACCGTGCCAGTAACGGCCCTAGCACCAATATTGAAGCCCGCATTTTACGAACCAGATCATAGGGCGCGTCAAAATTATCTGCTACCCCCGCCAAGGTAACAGTCTCGCCATCACGCGCAACATCAAGCCCATGATGCCGCAACAAATCTTCCATCAAAATAGTATCAGCAAGGTTTGGCACATTATCGAGTGTCAGAGTTTCTGATGTCATCAGCCCTGCTGTAAGTAAAGGTAGCGCGGCATTTTTGGCACCACTGATTTTGATATCACCAATCAGCGGAACCCCACCGGCAATTTCTAAGTAATCCACCAGGCTACCCTTTCATATCCGATTCAGTATCAGACGACTGTCTATCATCCGAGACAGTGTTATGTGACAACATATCAGCCGCATTGGCACTGTGCGCCCGCGCCCGCGCTTGCGCCTTACGCCGGAACAGATTTTCCCTAAGCGCCGACGCCAACCGCTCGTCTGCATTGGCCGCAGTTGATTTTGATCTTTCGTGATCTGACATGTGATTACTCATTCACTTTCAATCTCAGTGTTACCCACAACGCTATTTGCTATCGACGTTAACAATGTCTAGAGTTTGTGGCAGTATTTTGATGTTTGCAAGATACGCCAAACACTTCAAAGACATATTCCATTATGTATAGGCATAGTTTGGCACTAAATCCACCTAATTGCAGGGCAGATATATGGCATTCATTCGCAAATATGCGCTTCCGGTAACGCTGGTCAGCGGCCTGATACTGTTTTTTGCGACCGGCACACATAATCTGGTGAGTTGGGAAACAATTAGCAATAATTACAGTCTGCTAAAACAGTTTGCCAATGACCAGGTTCTGACAAGCTATGCAATATTCCTGTTGCTTTATGTGATTGTAGTGGCTTTTTCATTGCCTATAGCCTTGCCTTTGACCCTGACTGGCGGCGCGCTTTTGGGCTGGCCAGCCGGCATAGTGATTATTTTTGCGGCCACAATGGGGGCTGGCATCGTTTTTATGGCCGCGCGTACGGTTTTTAGTGACATTCTGCGTAACAAGGCAGGGCCATTTATAGCGCGGCTTGAATCTGGCTTTAATGAAAATGCTTTTAACTATCTGCTGGCACTAAGACTGATTCCTGCTGCCCCGTTTTGGGTGGTAAATATCATTCCCGGGCTTACAAAAATGAAGCTGTCATCTTTTTTATTGGCTACCTTTATTGGTATCATGCCAGGCACTATGGTGTTTGTGTCGGTTGGCCGCGGTTTTGACACCATTCTGGCATCAGGCCAGACACCAGATCTATCGGTGTTGTCATCGCCATCAATTCTAATTGCCTTAGGTGGGCTTGGCGCCCTAGCCTTGATGCCTGTTATCTATAGACGGGTCACCCGATCCCGCAAACCATCTGAGACAAAATAATGAAGTCAATCAAAGCCGATATCGTAATCATTGGTGCTGGATCAGGCGGGCTTAGTCTGGCCGCAGGCGCAGCGCAAATGGGTGCGCATGTGGTGCTGTTTGAAGGTGGCGCCATGGGCGGTGATTGTCTGAATACCGGCTGTGTGCCATCCAAGGCACTATTAGCTGTCGGCAAGGCCGCGCATAATGCACAAGGCAAAGCTCATTTTGGCATTCATACTACTGATACAAAAATTGATTTTGCCGCCGCCAAGGATTATGTCGATACGGTGATTGGCACCATTGCCCCCCATGATTCTGTAGCGCGTTTCACCAGTCTTGGCGTTACGGTCATCAGCGAATTTGCCCGTTTCAAAACGGCCCATATTGTGGTGTCGGACAGTTATGAAGTCAGCGCAAAATATATTGTTATTGCCACCGGATCGACAGCATCTGTGCCGCCAATATCTGGGCTTGATAACGTCCCTTACTATACCAATGAAACGATTTTTGTCGCCCGCGACAAGCCTGATCATCTTGTCATCATTGGCGGTGGACCGATCGGCATTGAAATGGCACAAGCGCATTGCCGTCTTGGTGTAAAAGTGACCATTGTTGAAGCATTGGCCGTCATGGCACGCGATGATCAAGAGCTTGTCAGTATCTTAAAAAACCAGCTGATAAAAGAAGGTGTCACCATCATCGAAGGTGCTGGCGTCACCAAAATTTACCAAACCACCGATTCAGCCACGCAAAATGATGAAAATATTACTGTGCAATTGGCTGATGGGCAGATTCTTCACGCCAGTCACCTGCTGGTTGCGGTAGGGCGCCGTCCGACACTTGACCGGCTTGATCTTGACGCGGCAGGGATTCAGTATAACCGCGCAGGCATCATCACTGACAAAAGATTACGCGCGAATAAGAAGCATATATTCGCAATAGGTGATGTTGCTGGACGTCAGCAATTTACACATATTGCTGGCTATCATGCTGGTATTGTGATCCGCAATATCCTGTTCAAGCTACCTGCCAAAATAGATGATAAAGCGATTCCATGGGTGACCTATTGTGATCCCGAATTAGCGCATGTGGGGTTAACCATCGAGGACGCCCACGCCAAATATGGTGCCGACCAGATCCGTGTTCTTAGCACACCCCTATCAGGAAATGACCGGGCTATAGCTGAGTCACGCACCGAAGGTATGGTCAAAGTCATCACGCACAAAAAGGGACATATTCTGGGGGCATCAATTCTGGCACCTAGCGCAGGTGAGATGATTCTGGCGTGGGCGGTGGCGATCACTGCTAGGCAAAAGATTGGCACAATGGCTAGCGTGATTGCCCCCTATCCCACCTATGGCGATGCCAGCAAACGTGCAGCAGGTAGCTTTTTTACCGACAAATTATTCAGCCCCCGCATGCGCCATATCGTTCAATTGTTAATGAAATTCTGAACCAGACCAGCGCAATCTAATTGCAACATATATTTGCTACCTTATGGAATATAAATACATGATGTTGAATTCAATTATTATTGGAGGACTGAATTATGTCAATTTACGCAACTATGAAACAGGCTATTGATGCGCGTGATGCCGAGCTTTGGGCAACTTTATATCATGATGATTTCACCTTTGTTCGGCACCAGTCAGGCACCAGCATGACCAAAACCGAAATGACAGAAATGGGCAAAATGATGATGGCAAATGATGCTGTTCAATTTCATAATAGCCGCTGTCTTTATGAAAATGACGATATTATTGTCGAGCATTCAGTCATGGATTTTCCGGATGGTAGCCGGGAAGCCATCATGAGCGTACATATGCTGGAAAACGGTAAAATCATTCGTTCTGAAACAGGCGCAACCCCTTTGGATAAATAAAACAACCTCAAAGGTGGCTGGCCATAGATCAGCCACCTTCACATCATTGTCTCATGCAAAACATAGTCTCATACCCTAGGAATTAATGAATTGCTTGATCAACTCGGTTTCCCGTTCGTATTTTTCAAGCATTCTTTTAACCACATCACCGATTGAGACAATTCCGACAAGTTTATTGCCTTTTGTGATAGGCACATGCCGAATGCGATTCTCGGTCATCAAATGCATTAATTCCGACGACGTTACCTGTTGGTCAACCGTTATAACTTTAGCTGTCATAAGGTCTTGCGCCACAATCCCTGCAAGCGTTTTTCGTGCAGATACATGACGAATAATATCGCGCTCGGACAGGATACCCAGAACCTGCATGCTCTGATCAACGACCACGACGGTGCCGATACCCCATTCGACAAGCATATCAACCACAGTTTCAAGGGCACTATCGGCATTTACGGTAACACAGCCTCTTTCAATAAGTTTGGCAATGAATGGTGTCATTTTCAACCTCCCCCAATCTGACCTTCAACTTTGCTTGCGAGAAACAATTTATGTCAAATTAGAGAAATGTGATTTACCATTGTCCTGAGTTGAACTGCCAATCCTGCTTGCAAAGCTTTACACTCTATTGTAAATACCGCATCAGTGCTGCCATAGCTCCAGCGGTAGAGCGCACCCTTGGTAAGGGTGAGGTCGCGTGTTCGAATCACGCTGGCAGCACCATCTTCCCCTTATCGAGATTATAACCAGCGGCTTTGAGATCAATCCTTATCTCGTCAGCCATTAGCTAACAAAGGAATAACGGTTGCCTAACCCCTAGGCGGTGCCAGCAACCGAACCGTCCCCTAATAGCTCATCCTGACCAGAAGCGCGCGTCACATCTGTACTGCTGGCAATCATCACGCCATTATTGGAAAAGGTCAGTTTGCCATCTGCATCAACGCTGACCAGCACCGTATCACCATCACCAAAGGTGCCGCTTAACAAAGCCTCGGCCAGCGGATTCTGTACCGTGTTTTGGATCACTCGTTGTAGTGGCCGTGCGCCAAAATGCGGGTCATACCCCTTGTCACTCAGCCAGGCGATTGCCGCATCATCCAATCTCAGGGTGATCGAACGCTCGGCAAGACGCGCCGCCAGCGTGCCAATTTGAATCTCGACAATCGCGCCCATATCATCCCGCGAAAGCCGCCTGAATAACAAGGTTTCGTCAAGCCGGTTCAAAAATTCTGGCCGGAAGGTCGAAGCCACATCCGCCATCACCTTATCACGCGCGTCTTCGCTTGAGGCACCATCCGGCAGTTCCAGCAGATAATCAGCACCAATATTAGAGGTCAGCAAAATCATAGTGTTGCGAAAATCAACTTGGCGCCCCTGGCCATCGGTTAGATGCCCTTCGTCAAGCACCTGTAAAAGCACATTGAAAATATCTGGATGCGCCTTTTCAACCTCGTCAAACAGGATCACCTGATAAGGACGCCGGCGCACAGCCTCGGTCAGACTACCGCCATCTTCATAGCCAACATAGCCAGGAGGCGCGCCGATAAGACGGGCGACCGCGTGCTTTTCCATATATTCGGACATATCAATGCGCAAAACCGCCGTGTCATTATCAAACAGAAATGCCGCCAGTGCCTTGGCCAGCTCGGTTTTACCAACGCCCGTCGGCCCCAGCATCAAAAAGCTACCCATAGGTTGATTGGGATTGGCAAGGCCTGCGCGGGCACGCCGTGTGGCATTTGCCACCGCCGCTATCGCTGCATCCTGACCGATGATGCGCTGGCCAATGATGGTTTCCATCGCCAGTAATTTTTCGCGCTCGCCTTCCAGCATCTTATCAACCGGAATTCCAGTCCAGCTGCTGATAACCTCGGCAATATGCTGGCTTGATACGTCTTCATTAACCATCTCTGATTGTGACACAGCTTCTTTGGCTGCTGAAATTTCCTGTTCAAGCCCAGGCATAATCGAATAGGTCAGTTCGGCAGCTTTTTCCAGGTCGCCTTGGCGCTGGGCAACATCAAGATTATGTCGCGCATCTTCAAGTGCCTGCTGCAAACGCCCAACTTCTCCCATTTGCGATTTGACCTCATTCCACGCGTCAGTCAACGCCGTCGACTTCACTTCAAGGTCGGCCAGTTCCTTTTCGATCGCCTTGAGGCGTTTATTCTGCGTATCTTTATTTTCTTTTAGCAATGCTGCCTGTTCTATCTTGAGCTGGATGATCTGGCGGTCAGTCCGATCAAGATCGTCCGGTTTGCTATCAGACTGGATGCGCAAATGACTGGCCGCTTCATCCATGACATCAATCGCCTTATCCGGCAAAAATCGTTCATTGATATAGCGATGCGACAAACGCGCGGCGGCAATAAGTGCTTCATCAGTAATACGTACGCCATGATGCAATTCATATTTTTCCTTGAGACCCCGCAGAATAAAGATCGAGTCCTCAACATTCGGCTCATCGACAAACACCGGTTGAAAGCGGCGGGTAAGCGCGGCATCCTTTTCCACATGCTGGCGATATTCATCCAATGTGGTGGCACCAATACAGCGTAATTCACCCCGCGCCAAGGCGGGTTTCAGCAGATTTGACGCATCCATGGCACCATCACTTTTGCCAGCGCCAACAAGCTGGTGCATTTCATCAATAAACAGGATGACCTCGCCATCGCGATCCTGCACCTCTTTCAAAACGCCTTTCAGACGTTCTTCGAATTCGCCACGATATTTAGCACCGGCAACCAGCATGCCCATATCAAGTGACAATAAGGTTTTATTGGCCAGTGCCTCAGGCACGTCAAAATTGACAATACGCTGGGCCAGGCCTTCGGCGATCGCTGTCTTGCCTACGCCCGGCTGGCCAATCAGAACGGGGTTGTTTTTTGTCCGTCGTGCCAGAATCTGAATCGTGCGGCGCACTTCAGCATCACGGCCAATGACCGGATCAAGCTTGCCACGGCGCGCGGCATCGGTCAGATCAGTCGTATAACGTGACAAAGCGTCATAGGTGTCTTCGGCCGCGTCATTATCGGCACTTCGCCCTTTTCGCATGGCCGTGATTGCATCAACAAGCCGATCAGCGGTGACGCCAGCCTTGTCAAATATGCTCTTGAGACCACCTTTGGCCATTGCCAACAACAAGATATCGATCGCAATAAACTGATCTTTGAAATTCTTGGCTTCGGTTTCGGCAGCAGCTAAAATGCGTGCTAGATCATTATCCATCTGCAATTGGCCCGCACCACTACCTGTGACCACAGGCATTGCTGCCAGTTTCGCTTCAAGCGCGGCGCGTATAGCAGCGCCATCACCTCCGGCGCGCCCAATCAAGCTTCGAACCATGACATTTTCATCGCCAAGCATGGCAAGTAACACATGTTCAGATGTCAGGCGCTGATGATTAGCATTCAAAGCCGCATTCTGACCAGCCGTCAAAGCATTGCGCACAAGCGCGGTAAATTTATCTGTTTGCATCACGCATCACCTTTTTTATAGCGGGTTGCCAGACGAAAGACTGGCGCACCTATCGGTGGCCGGAATCCGGCAACATCCTCATTTATGTCTTCATGAAAGAGACATAGGAATATGCCTTTCATATTTCAATATTTGAAACATCATTAATCTTCTATCTTGCGCATAAAATCTTGCCTATGATGAAGCATATAAACAGTTTCCAAGTATCAAACGATCAGCACCCATGAAAATTTCAACGCGTGACTTTTTGACAATCGAATGGCGATTTTTGCTGTTTGGGTTACTCATGGCGCTGTTTTCATCGCTTGGGCAGACCTTTTTCATCTCGCTTTTTTCCAGCGATATACGTAACGCATTAGCGCTTAGCCACGGTGACTTTGGTATCTATTATGCGATAGCCACGACAGCCAGCGCGATCACCCTGCTCTGGCTTGGCAAGCTTGCCGACATAATGCGGGTGGAAAAGCTGGCCTTGATGGTGCTGATATCACTGTCTGGCGCGGCGTTATTCTTTAGCCAAGTGCAGTCAGTTACAATGCTCTTGATCGGGTTGTTCATGTTACGCCTGTTTGGCCAGGGCATGACAACGCACACTTATGCAACGGCCATTGCCCGGCGTTATATCAGCGCACGAGGACGGGCGCTATCGATTGCCCAGCTTGGCCATACGCTGGGGGAATCTATCGCCCCGGTTAGTGTCGTTACAATGATGCTGTTTATTGATTGGCGCACAATCTGGATGATTTTACCTTTTGCGGCGCTATTTATTTTGGCGCCATTTCTGCGCTATCTGACCCAACGCACACCCTTGCAGGATGGTGGCGGACTAGAAGGGCTTAGCAATCAAAAAGATGCCACCGCCAAGTATGAAGATGATGTCCAAGACCAAAATGTCTTTGGTAATGATGCTGGTTTTGATGGGCGGCATTGGCGACGCCGCGATGTTATACGCCACAAAACCTTCTGGTTCGGGTCAATGTGGCTGACCGCTGTCCCGTCTTATGTTCTGACAGGCGTGATGTTTCATCAGATTTATCTGGCAGAAGTGAAAAATGTATCACTTGCCAGCTGGACGGCCAATTACGTACTCTACGCTGTGTTTGCGGTGATTGGATCACTGGTCGCAGGTCAGCTTGTTGACCGCTTTACCGCGCGACGTGTTGCCCCCTATACAATGTTACCAACGGCACTAGCCTGTATCTGCTTATATTTTGCAGATAATGTGATGGGGGTTTCTGTGTTCTTTATGTTATTTGGCCTTGCTGGCGGCACCCCAAATGCCGCGACGACAGCGATCATTGCCGAAGCCTATGGAACCCGCTATCTTGGCGAAATAAAAGCAATTTTTCTGCCAATCAGCGTGTTTGGTTCAGCGCTATCGCCAATGATATTAGGGCTCATGATCGATCTTGGTGGTGGCTTGGAAATGATTTTGGGATCATGCGCGATGATTGCCATATTCGCGCAAATATCATCAATGATCGTTCTTGGACATTTCCGTAAGGGCTGATAAATCTGATATATGAAACTGATCAGTCAGTCATAACAATTAGGGCTTATAATGCTTGTAGATAAAATACATGCTAATAGTGGTAAAACATATAGCCGCATTCTTTTGGCAAGTCTGCTGATGTTAGTGCTGTCTTTAGGCGCGATGCGTTCTGCGAGTGCGTCCAATCTACTGGATAAATGGCAAGGGGTCTGGTTTTCTTGTGAATTTGCCCAGCGTCAGCGGGCACCTGATGATGGATGCAAAATGTTTGATGATGAAGGTTTCACCTTCACCAATGGCCGCTTGAATTATGTGCGCATCACCGAGTCCAACGAAACTGCATGCCGAGGTGAAAAAGTTGGGCAATGCTTCCGCCGTGATCGGGCAGCGATTGCGGTCACGTCCCAGGATCGTGGCCAGCTTAAAATGGATACAGCCAGCTTTACTGTCAGGTTTCTAGGATGCAAACAGCTTTTCTATTTCAGTGACATGCCTGATTATCGGGAAATATGGCCTGATGAAGATCGTTGTTTCTGGGCTAGCAAACGGCGTTTTTATATTGCGCCCTTCGCTGGCAATGTTGACTTTGTGGACTGATAGGTTTGCCGATAACGGTATGAACAAAATGATGGATACTTCAAAAAACAGCGTTTTTGCACCTTTGCCCGACATGGGCTTCATTGCCATTGCTGGTAGCGATGCGGTTGATTTCCTGCAATCAATCATCACGGCTAATGTTGAAACCTTGGATAGTGGTGCCATGCGTCAAGGCGCGCTTTTGACCCCGCAAGGTCGTGTGTTAATCGATTTTATGATCTATCGAACCGGCCAAGATGAATTGCTTCTTCAATGCGAGGCAAATCGCCGCGATGATCTTTATACGCGATTGCGCCGATACCGTCTGCGGCGACCTGTTACAATCGAAAAGCGCGATGATATTGACTGCCATATCTGGTGGCAGCTAGATATGGCTCCTCAACCTATGCCGCACCTGTTTGTCGATAGGCGGGATGACGCACTTGGTTATCGATATCTGGGTAGTGATGCCCAAACAGTGCTAAGCGACCAAGGCGCAACATCCGGAACCATCGATGAATGGCATGCGATCCGTATTGCAAAAGCCATACCGCAAGGTGCGCTTGATCTTCCCCAGAACGCGCTTTGATGCTGGAATCTGGTCTGGATCATCTTGATGCGGTGGATTTTGGTAAAGGCTGTTATATCGGTCAAGAGGTCACCGCACGCACGCATTACCGTGGGTTGGTTAAGCGACGACTAGCACCTTTCATGATCGACGCGATGCCAGAACCATCAGCAGATATTATGCTTGATGACGCCGTGATTGGTCACTGCAAATCCATGACACCACTGCCAGCTGGTGGTGCCATAACGCTTGGACTTATAAAACTAAGTGATCTGCATATGATTCAAGACTCTGGCCAGAAACCATCACTTACCATTGATGGTCATGCTGCACAGCTAGCTTTGCCCGACTGGATGCTGCCATTGCCCAAGACCGCCAAAACTGACAGTTAACGTCTGTATCCTGACGGGTTTATTGTGCTGTCCAGCCACCATCCATAATCAATGACGTGCCCGTTATGCTGGCCGATGCTGGCCCGCATAAAAACTGCACCGCCGCGGCCACATCGTCAGCATCGGTGAATGTCCAGCTTGGCATTTTATCAGCAACAAGCCTATTGGCTTCTTCGTCAAATGATGTTCCAGATGCTTTGGCGCGTGCCGCAATCTGTTGTTCAACCAGCGGTGTTTTTACCCATCCAGGGCAGATCGCATTAACCGTAATGGCACCGCGTGCATGTTCAAGTGCCATCGTCTTGGTCAGACCAATCACCCCATGCTTTGCCGCAACATAAGCCGCCTTATCTGGTGACGCGACAAGACCATGCACTGACGAAATATTAATGATTCGTCCCCAGCCTGCCGTCACCATATGCACCGCCGCCGCGGCCGAAGCGTGAAAGACTGCTGACAGATTTATCGCCAGCACATCATCCCATTTATCAATCGGAAACGCTGTCACCGCTGCCACATGCTGAATACCCGCATTATTGACCAGAATGCCGATACCGCCAAAGCGTTCAGCGGCGTTATCGATCATCTTGCGCACCGCCAGCGGGTCACGCATATCAGCCGGATCATGCGTTGCCATAAGCGCACCAGCCCCCATAAGGCTATCGCATATAGCCGCAATATCTTTGGCGGTGCCAAGGCCGCTTATGGTGATGTTCATACCCTGACCTGCCAGACGCCGTGCTATAGCCAGTCCGATGCCTGACGTTGCGCCCGTGATCAGCGCGTGCTGAGCCCCCATCATTCGTTGCCTTTGCCAAATAAGGCATCAGCGGCAGCATTGATGGCACCCTTATCAGCTATCAAAGCCTTTGCCTGTATTATTTCAGCTTCCATATGCGCAATATAATTTTGTAAATCTTCAATATTCCAGCTTTGCATATCCGCAGGCAGGCCAGCTGGTTTCAACTTTTCGAGTTCATCTTCCATGATACAGTCCGTTTAGTTTTCCCACACACAGCAGTCTTTGTATATAATGTGCATTTTTCCAAGACACGTCAAAGGCAGGCTTTGCATTGCGTTTCAAACCAGCTTATACTATAGCCACGTTTCCAGTTATGTTTGTAACAACGGCGCGACGGGCTGCACAGAACTTTCGCAGTGTACCGACGCACCAAAGGTAGGATATGATGACCCAGCTTCTTATGCCCAAAGCAACTGCCGTCTGGCTTATTGATAATACCAGTCTGTCATTTGAACAGATTGGCGATTTCTGCAATCTTCACGTTCTTGAAGTGCAATCTATCGCCGATGGCGAAGCCGGCATCGGTATTCAGGGATATGATCCAGTTCAAAATGGCCAGATAACACAACATGAGCTTGACCGCTGTCAGGCTGATAGCACTGGTCGTCTTGTTCTGGCGACATCTGATCTGCCAACGCCAAACCGGCGCACTAAGGGCCCACGCTATGTGCCTGTAGCGCGACGTGGTGATAAGCCTGACGGCATTGCTTGGCTATGCAAGCATCACCCTGAGCTGAAAGATACCCAGATTATCAAGCTGATTGGTACGACAAAGGAAACCATTGGTAAAATTCGTGAAAAATCGCATTGGAATATCGCCAATATCACAGCAAAACATCCTGCTATGCTTGGGCTTTGTGCCCAGACCGACCTTGATGCTGCTATTGAAAAGGCTGGTGGTTCGCCGCATTCCGAAGAACAGCTTTCAAATATGACCGAGCTTCCATAAACCCAGTAATTAGAGCGTATTTTTAGACGCATTCACCTAAGGAGACGGTTTCGTAACGATGGAAAGAGCACAGCAAAAGGCGGCTTTGGCTAATCAGCTTTACCAGCTTGAAAGCGAACATCGTGACCTTGACGAAGTGATTGAACGGTTGGGCGATGACAAACCCTTTGACCAGCTGAAATTACAAAGGCTGAAAAAGCGTAAACTCATCTTAAAAGACGAAATCACTAAACTCAAAACTGGCATTCTTCCTGATATTATCGCCTAATTCCGATTGCCCAAACTGTCTGATTTAATAACGACGTGAGTATGACATGGCCAGTAGCACCCCATCTTCGGCATCTTCTACCCTTGCTAAGGTAGCTATCTGCATGGGCAGCCAGTCTGACTGGAAAACCATGCAGGAAACAGCGTCATTACTTGAGGAGCTTGGGGTAACGCATGACACCAAAATCATTTCGGCACATCGTACACCTACCCGTTTAGCAGCGTTTGCTGAAACTGCCCATGAAAATGGCTTTGCTGTTATCATAGCTGGCGCAGGTGGCGCTGCGCATCTGCCAGGCATGATTGCCGCGCATACGCATTTACCTGTGCTTGGGGTGCCGGTTGAATCAGCGGCGCTAAAGGGAATGGATTCATTATTGTCAATCGTCCAGATGCCTGCTGGGGTCCCTGTAGGAACCCTGGCGATCGGCGTTGCTGGTGCCAAAAATGCCGCTTTACTGGCAACGCAGATACTAGCGCTTCAGGATAGCGCCTTATCACAACGCTTGATTGCATGGCGTGACTCTCAAACAGCCAATGTCGCGGAAATACCCGAATGATTATCGGCATATTGGGAAGTGGGCAGCTAGGCCGAATGCTGGCAATTGCCGCCGCCCAGCTTGGCATAAAGGCCCATATTTTTGCCCCTGATGCCAGCAACAGCCCAGCTGGCGATATTGCTTTTGCCGCAACCGAAGCGGCTTATGATGACCATGATGCATTAATAGGCTTTGCCGATTCAGTCGATGTGATCACCAGTGAATTTGAGAATGTTCCCGCCGCAACGCTTGA